>JBGVIG010000040.1:0-1254 GCA_045122995.1 Eubacteriales bacterium
TTTCGGACGTTTTGTCATGGGAAAAAGACTGTATTTGATAAACAGCACCCTCGCCACAACAGAAACGTCATCGCTCGCCGAAATGATCACATGGAGCGGCAATGTGAAAAGGAGGAAAAAGAAGAGGAAAATTCCTCCCAAAATATAAAGCCACGTCATGTCGCGTCTTCTTCTGCCAAAGAAAGCGGCGGAAGCTCCTCCAAGGAAGAAAGCCCGAACACACGCAAAAAAGCGTCCGTTGTGCCGTAAAGGCGGGGACGCCCGGGAACGTCCAATCTGCCCTGTTCTTCGATCAGCTCACGGTCAAGCAAAACGCCCACCGCATAGGAGCTGTCAGCACCGCGAACCTGGTCAATATACGCACGGGTGACCGGCTGGTTGTATGCCACGATCGCGAGCGTTTCCAGAGAAGACTTGGAAAGGTTGCCCCCCTCCTTGACACCGAGCGCCCGTCTAATATACGGCGCGAAAACTTCCTTTGTCACAAGTTGACAAGCGTTTCCCAGCACAAGGAGCTGAATGCCGCGCGCAAGACCCGTGTCATCGTATTCTTCTGCATAGTCTGCTGCGATCGCGCGCACCTTTTCCTCGGAAATGCCGATCACGTCGGCAAGTTTGGAAAAGGTCACCGGGTGTCCTGCAGCGAAAAGCACCGCTTCCAATATGCGCTTGATCTCCTCTACTGTTAAGATCTTTTCTTCGTCAAGCATTCGTTTCCGCCTCCTCTCTTATGTGATGATAATTAAATTTCAAAATAACATTGGAGCTCGTTGTATCTCCGACCTCTTTTTGGAGCGTAATGCGCCCCGCCTTGAGAAGCTCCAGCGTCGCGTAAAAGATCGCAATGATCTCCGAACGGCTCGTCGCACTTTCAAAAAGCATATCGAAATGCGCGGTGCCGCGGCGATACATATATCGCAAAACGGAAACGATCTTTTCCGAAACGGGGACAATGGGACGTTTAATGATCGGTTTAAGCTTGTCGATCGGCGCCGCCATTTCTTCTTCCTCTCGTTTTTGTCCCATACGAAGGAGCAATTTTTCCAGCGCCGCTGTGAGAAGATTGATGTCCTGATCGGAAAGTGAACCCTTCTCCGCTTTCATTTCATCGGTATCTTTTTCAAATCTGCCCGAAAAATCCTTTTCGCGCGCAGAAAGCCACTGTGCCGCGTCCTTTGCCGCTTTATATTCCATCAGCACACGGACAAGATCCTCACGGGGATCCTTTTCCTGCTTGGGCAGGAGCATGCGGCT
>JBGVIG010000041.1:0-12843 GCA_045122995.1 Eubacteriales bacterium
CGATCACGAAGATCACACTCATTGTGCGTGCTTCATCGGATTCGTAAAGGTAAAGTCTGTCATCATATCGAGCGGAAAACCCTGCATTTGCAAGGAAAACTTCTGCTTTTCCCTCTTTGAAAAAGACTTTTTCCGATGCAAAATTTGCTGTCATTGCATTGTCGGAACATTCCGCATGAACCTCAAAATACGCCGTTCCGTCTGCAAATTCCGTTTTATCAAAAATACCGCCGAAACGCAGCTTCGCATAGTTTCCTCTTCTCGCTCTGTGATTCGTGTGGCGAAGCTCCAAAAAAGAGATGCCCTCAAAAAGTCCGATAAAAGCAGGGATCAGATACATCAGCTCAAAGATACCGAACACGAAAACAAAAACAAGCACCATCGTGGAATCGAAAAGCTGCACAAAAAGGGAAAGTCCCAGATCATAAAGCACGGTATCTAATAGTCCTGACGTAAAAACAGAAAGAATAAACTTAAAAACGGAAAGCCACGCCAAACGACGGAATTTTATCCGTGCGTCGGCAATACGCCGATCCAGATCGGAAAGCTCGTAAAGTCCTTTCAAAATGAAAAGATATCCGATAAAATCAGGCAAAATATCCAAAATATTGATTGTAGGATTGCAAAGGAAAAGAAGCCCCGCGATAAGATAAGCAAATTTCATAGAATTTCGCCTTTCCTTTTATTTTCTTTTTTTGTGGTTCTTTTTTGCCTCGTTTGCCAAGCGATCGCGTTCCTGCGCTCTTTCAAAATAGTCAAACGGAGTTTTGAGTTTTCTGCCCTCGCGATCAGGCATATCCTCGTCCCCCTCAAGACAGATCCACATATAGCAACCGAAAACAAGCGTTGCATTGATGATCACACAGAGAATATCGCAAAGCATTTCCGCCGCCGCGATGCGTGAAGGATCGAGCACGAAACCAAAAAGAGCAAGAACTGTGCCGATGTACTGAGAAAGATACATCAGAATAACCGTATAGATCGCGCAACGAACCGCCTTTTTCCGAAGTTTTTCGACACCAGTTTGCGCTGCGATCTGATAAAGCGACCAAAGAAACGAAAGTGTAAAAATAAACTTAAAAATAAAATATGCATAGTAAAGCACGGTAACGGCAGCCGTTGGCAAGCTGAAAAGCTCCAGCGCCAAAGCAATGCCCACCGTCATATCCAAAACGGAAAGCGGCACGCCGATCATACTGAGAATGCGTGTGATCTTAAAACACTCACAATATTTTGAAGCCGTGGTGAATCCATGTGTCATGATCAAAAAGCCGACCACATCGGGTGTGATATCCACAGGGATCCCGAGCATTTCGAAATTCGTACCGAGCAAAAGTAAGTAACCGAGAAACATGAAACCGAAGCCCATAAATCCTCTTTTCTTCCGCCAAAAGCGGGATTATTTTTATTGATGTTTTTGAAGGCGGAAAATATCTCCGCCTTTGATTGTGAATCGTTGTTTATGCTTCCCCGCCTGGTTTGCCGCAGCACTGCTTATATTTTTTGCCGCTGCCACAGGGACAAGGCTCATTTCTACCGACACGCTCGGAAGCACGTCTGACAACAGGTTTTTGCTTTTCTTTTTCACCACCGACCTTGGACAATTCAGCCGCTTGCTGTTTTGCCACCTCTTTGCGACGCAATTCCACCATCGGCTTTGTGAAAAGAACGGCGATCACTGTATCCTTACGGATCTTTTCGATCATGTCATCAAACATTTCGCCCGAAGCGATACGGTATTCGGTGAGCGGATTGCGCTGTGCGTAAGCATTCAGTCCCACACCGTCGCGAAGATCGTCCATCTCGTCAAGATGGCGGATCCAGTTGGTATCCACCGCACGAAGAAGTGCCACACGTTCAAGCTCACGCATCTTTTCACCGAAAAGTTCTTCCTGCATTTTGTAAATGGTGTCCACGCGTTCCGTCACAAGCTCGTGGAGCGCTTCTCTTGTGGTTGCCACTTCATAGTCCGCGGGAGAGGTGATCCAGCGCAAAGAGGTCTTTGCCGCTTCCATATCGAAGCCTTCTTCTTCCCTATCCGCTTCGCGGAAGCTGAGTTCCACGACGTTTTCGATCATGCCGCGGATCTTTTCGCTGAGATCGGCACCGTCAAGCACCTCGCGGCGTTGGCTGTAGATACTCATTCTCTGCTGGTTCATGACGTCGTCATAGTCAAGAACGTTCTTACGTCTGTTGAAGTTTTCACCTTCCAGACGCTTCTGTGCGTTTTCGATGGAGCCGGAAAGGATCTTCGCGTCGATGGGCTGATCTTCTTCAAGACCGAGTCTATCCACCATGGCAAGGATTCTTTCACTGCCGAAAAGACGCATGAGGTCATCTTCCAGAGAAAGGAAGAAGCGGCTCTCACCGGGGTCACCCTGACGGCCTGCACGTCCGCGGAGCTGGTTGTCGATACGGCGGCTTTCATGGCGTTCCGTACCAAGAATGAAAAGACCGCCTGCTTCACGAACACGTTTTGCTTCGGGTTCGATCTCGTCCTTGAATTGCGCAAGCTTTTCCGAAAACAGCGCGCGCGCTTCGCGTACACGCTCATCAATATCCTCGGACATACCGACGGCAAGCGCGATTTCAAATTCATCGTAGCCGTTCTTTTTCAGTTCAGTCTTTGCGAGAAATTCCGCGTTGCCGCCAAGCATGATGTCTGTACCTCGGCCTGCCATATTGGTGGAAATGGTCACGGCACCGAATTTACCTGCTTGCGCAACGATCTCCGCCTCGCGTTCGTGTTGTTTGGCGTTGAGGACGTTATGCTTGATGCCCTCACGCTTCAAAAGATTCGAAAGAAATTCGGATTTATCAACGGAAACCGTACCGACCAGCACAGGCTGTCCTTTTTCGTGGCATGCGCGGATCTGCGCAATGATGGCACGGTATTTGCCCACTGTGTTTTTATAGACCACATCATTCTGGTCTTTGCGAATCATCGGGCGGTTGGTGGGAACCTCGATGACATCGAGCGAATAGATCTCACGAAATTCATTTTCTTCGGTGAGCGCCGTACCGGTCATGCCCGAAAGCTTCTGATAAAGACGGAAGAAATTTTGGAATGTGACGGTTGCAAGCGTCTGGTTTTCGTCCTGGATCTTCACGTTTTCTTTGGCTTCGATCGCCTGATGAAGACCGTCCGAAAAACGTCTGCCGGGCATGATACGTCCCGTGAAGGAGTCAACGATCATAACCTTGCCGTCCTGTGTCACCACATAATCCACGTCGCGCTTCATGATGCCGTGCGCGTGGAGTGCCTGCATGATGTGATGGTTGATGGAGATATTTTCAGGATCGGAAAGGTTTTCCAGACCGAAGAATTTCTCTGCTTTTTCCACGCCGTGCTTTGTCAGCACAGTCTTTTTCGATTTTTCGTCGATGATATAATCTTCTTTTACGTCTTCGTTATCACTCTTGGTGTCCATCTCCTTGACCTTGTAAGCACGCATGGAGCGGACAAGTGTTTCCGCTTTCTGATAAAGATCGGTGGATTGCTCGCCCTTACCCGAAATAATAAGCGGTGTTCTTGCTTCGTCGATGAGAATGGAGTCCACTTCGTCTACGATGGCAAACGCATGACCGCGCTGCGTGAGATTTTCTTTGTAGGTCACCATGTTGTCACGTAGGTAGTCGAAGCCAAATTCGTTATTCGTACCGTATGTGATGTCAGAACCGTAAGCCACTCTTTTTTCATCGCTTGTCTGTCCGTGAACGATAAGACCTGTTTTCAAACCGAGGAAACCGTAAACTTTGCCCATTTCCTCGCTGTCACGGCGTGCAAGGTAATCGTTGACGGTGACGATGTGAACACCGTTTCCCGCAAGCGCGTTGAGATAAGCAGGCATCGTTGCCACGAGTGTTTTACCTTCACCCGTTTTCATTTCCGCGATGCGTCCCTGATGGAGAATGATACCGCCGAGGAGCTGAACGTAGAAGGGGCGCTTGCCGAGCACGCGCGCCGCCGCTTCACGAACGGTCGCAAACGCGTCGGGCAAGATATCATCAAGCGTTTCGCCGTCTGCAAGTCTTCCCTTGAGCAAAGCGGTCATACCACGGAGCTCATCATCGCTCATCGCGCCGTATTTTTCCGCGAGTGCTTCGATTTTATCCGCGATGGGTTTTATTTTTTTGATCTGTCTTGCACTGTATGTGCCAAAAATTTTATCTGCTAAAGACATGATTCTATCCAATCCTTTTTATTTTTGTATCAAAATTTATATTCTTACAAAATAATTATACTATACTTTTTTCAAAATTACTATATGAATTTGTAAACAAATTCCGTGTATACCATTTTTAAACTTCATTTTCAGCGCTAAGCTGAGCCAAACGCTCTCCGTCTGTTTTGAGCCCTTCAAAATTTTCCTTGCGCAAAATCTCATAAACCGCAATCGCAACGCTATTGGAAAGATTCAAGCTTCTTTTCTCAGCCAGCATCGGGATACGGACACTGCGGTCAAAATGCGCTGATGTCAGCTCTTCGGGAAGACCTTTGGTTTCCTTACCGAAAACGATATAGATATCGTCCGTTTTCTGATCGACAGAAGCTTCCGTATAAAGTTTAGTTGCCTTAGTCGTATAGAACCAAAGATTATCCTCACCGTGTTTTTCCATAAATTCAGCAAGGTTTTCATACATATATATTTCAAGTGTATTCCAATAATCAAGTCCCGCTCTTTTCATTTTGCGGTCATCAATAGCAAAGCCGAGCGGCTTTACAAGATGGAGCGCCGCACCTGTCGCGGAGCAAGTGCGAGCAATATTTCCCGTGTTTTGCGGAATTTCGGGCTCCACAAGAACAATATGGATTTTTGACATATTTTATCGATTCCTTTCAAAAAAACTCAAACAAAAACAAATATATATCTATATAATTATACCGCGTTTTAACAAAAAGTGCAACACTTTTATAAAAGTTGCAAATTTTTCTCCGTGTAAAACACCGCCGGCAAGCAAACATTAAAAGTAAGCTCGAAAGAAAGGAATCTGAAAAAACATGAAAATACAAAAAATCACAGCCCTTTGTCTTTGTGCAGTCTTCATCGTATCTTTTTCCGTGAATGCAAGCGATGCGCAAAGCTGGTATTGCAAGCGGCAAAAAGATCATCGCCGCCCCGAGATCGAACCGCAAATGTCCTTTGTCACAGAAAACGGCGGCGTTTATCTCGGAGAAAACCCCGATGATAAAGTGATCTATCTCACCTTTGATGCAGGCTATGAAAACGGAAATGTGGCGCGTATTCTCGACGTGCTGAAAAAGCATGATGCCGAGGGTGCTTTTTTCATCTTGGAAAATCTCGTTCTGCGCAACACTGATCTCGTTTGCCGCATGGCAAAGGAAGGACATCTCGTCTGCAATCACACGGCACATCACAAAGATATGACCAAACTTTCCGATAGCGAAATCACAAGCGAGATCCGCGCTTTGGAAGATGTTTATCGCGAGAAAACAGGCTATGAGATCGCAAGATTTTATCGTCCGCCTGAAGGAAAATTCGATGCACGCAGCCTTGCCGCCGTCAAGGACATGGGATATCTGACGGTTTTCTGGAGTCTTGCTTATGCGGATTGGGACAACAATAAGCAACCCGACCGCGGTTACGCAAAAAATCTCCTGCTCGACAACACGCATAACGGCGCCGTTATCCTTCTCCACCCCACTTCCGAAACGAATGCGGATATCCTTGATGATCTTATGACCGAATGGGAAAACGAAGGTTATCGCTTCGGTTCGCTGACAGAATTTTTGGCAAAGGATTGATATGAAGAAAATCTTATCTTTCTTTTTGCTGGTCGCGCTCGCAACGAATCTAATGCCCTTTCCGCTTTCCGCCGACGGGATCCGTCACGGGAAAGAAGAGCTGCCGCGCATTGCGCTGACATTTGATGATGGCCCTCACCCTTATCAAACAGATAAAATCCTCGCATTGCTTGAAAAATATGGGGTGAAAGCCACGTTTTTTGTTGTTGGAGAAAACGTTTCATACTACACAGATGTTTTTCTTCGTGAAGTGGAAGCAGGACATGAGATCGGGAATCACACCTATCATCATACCGTTCTCGCAAGCTGCACAGAAAATCAGATCAAAGAAGAGCTGGAAACAACAACGGGCTTGATTGAAGAGCTGACAGGCAAAAAGCCTACGCTTTTTCGTCCACCCGAAGGAAATTGCGACAGCATCGAGCAAGCCAGAAAAAGCGGTTATACCGTCGTCCTATGGTCAGTGGACACACGCGACTGGGCAAAAACGCCCACCGATGAGATCGTGAAAAACGTGGAAAGCAGCGTAAAAAACGGCAGCATCCTCCTTTTCCATGACTACACCTCCAAAAGCGCACATACGCTTGAAGCGCTGGAGATCCTCATTCCACGCCTCATGGAAAAAGGCTATGAATTTGTCACCGTAAGCGAGCTTTTGCGATGATGGAAATAAAAACAAAAAAGCAGACGTTCTCAAAAGAACGCCTGCTTTTTATTTTCATAATCGGAAAATTTTTCTTGAATATAGAGAAGCCAATCGACGCTCAGCGACTCAAAGCTCTTGCCGAGATCGACGTATTCACCACCCTTTTTGCAGACATAGCCGATGGCAGCGTCTTTGCCGTAGGTAGCCGCGAGATACCGCATAAAAGATTCCTGTGCAGCAGTTACGTGTTCGGGCGAGCTCAAATGACGGTAATATACCGAAAAATCCATTAAATCACGGCAGTCAACCGCAAAATCAATTTCTCTCCCGATCATCTCCTTGTAGCACAACACAAATTCCGCACCATCGTTCTCCGCCGAATACTGATTATACAGCGCATTCATCGTAGAAACACCATAATGATCGTATTCATGCCGAAAACAATTTGCGATACCCTCAATTGCCCACGCTTCGTTTTTCAGCATATCTTTTCCGTGCCATAACGTAAGAGAATGAATATATTCATGCGTGAAACTGCTCACCGATGCCAAGCAGATCCGATGCGTTTGTTGCTGATATGCAGAAGCATCAAACTTCCCACCCAAGAAAACGGTGAGATCATCATGATATTCGTCCAGATCCAGCAACACTTGATATTTTTTCATCTGATTCACGTTGATCTCAAAAAAGCGTTTTGTTTCTTCATAATTTTCATGCAGAAAATCTTCATGCAAAAGCGGAGATATCTCATAAAAATAATCCCGAAAGTCTTTCGCGATGTGAAACACCGCAAAGGGCGAAAGAACGCGGTAATCCATATAGGCACCGCCGCTTGCAAAAAGCAATCTTGTCACATCGTATTCCACGCCATTCGTTTGATAAAATGTTTCCAATGCCTCGAAAAAAATCTCGGCAGTGTCAAGACTTCCCGATGCCTTCAGAATGTCGATATAGCGATCTTCGCCATATTTTTCGATGTAATCCTCAGCAAAGGAGATGGCGATCGCTTTCGACTTCTCCACGTCCGTTTCACTTACAAAATCCGTGTCAAAGCAAAGAAGATTCAAATCAAAAAAGATAGCGTCTGTCGGGAAAACCGCATTTTCTTCGCCCGTACCGAAAAGCGAGGTACAAAGGCGGCAGGCAAACCCGCAAACAGCACCGTAATTGCCGTATTCGCTGCAAAGAGCGAGCAGGACGTTTGCCGCGTAATCGGGAGATTTCCAATCTACGGGAGAAAGATAGAGCGTATTTTTCTCCACACGAGCACCGTCGAAATTTTCTTTTTCAAAAACGTAAACGAAAAGCCTTTCCGTCAAGGAAACAGCGCACAAAATTTCTTCCGTTGCAGAAATGCAGGCAGCTCTTTCCTCATCGGAGATCGCTTTTTCAGAATAGAAATCGGTGTCGCTGATTTCGGTTTTTTCCATGTATTTCACAAAGCCGTTTTCTCCCGTCATTTCCGTATAACGGAGCATGGAAAGCGCATAGGAATACGTTGACGTTTTTTGACAACCACAGATAACGCCTATTAAAAGCAATGCGAAGATCATCGAAAAAAATCTTTTCACAACCGCTCCTTTTTTATCGTTTGTTTCATTGTAGTACAAAACCGCACTTCAAGCAAGCACTTTCACAAAAGTCCCTCTTCTGCGAGCGTTTCGTAGATCCTTCTCACCGCAAATGGGAGAGAGCTTTCCCTGACGGCAAGCGTCAGTCCCAACATATCCGCGCCGCTTTCCAAAAATACGGGCCGTTCTCCAAGCGCCGTGATCGCTTCCAAAACAAGCGGCGGTATGCGAAGATCCATCTGCTCACCGACCACGCAAAGCATCGCCAAATCCCGTTCCACACAAATGATCTCCGGCATCAGCGGTCTAATGGCAAAAAAGAGCAGGTCTTTTCGGACTTCAAATTCCGTTTCAGTCAACAAAACACAAACGTCATCTGCCGTGGAAGCTACGCCGAAGATCGAGATGCCAAGCGTCGCCAGCACGGAAAGAAACGAAGAAAAATGTACCGCATTCTCACCGAGATATTTACGGTGGATCGCTACACGCACAAAGCCGCCTTTGCCAGAAATACCGCAAACGGCACCCTTTTTTTCTTTTTTGGCAACGATGCGCGTGCCGCCGTCCTCTGGGTGATTGGTGTTGTAGATCATCACGGGGATTCCCCGTCTGCAAACGGGAAAAACAGCATCCTCGTGAAAAACAGAAGCGCCCATGTAAGAGAGTCTGCGCAGTTCTTTATAGGAGATCACGTCCGCTCTTTTCGGATTTTTCACAAAATGCGGAGATGCAAGCAAAACACCTGATACATCTGTAAAATTCTCATAAACGAAAGCACCTGCCGCCACCGCCGCAAGAGAACCTGTGATATCCGAGCCACCGCGGGAAAACGTTTTCACTTCCCCGTCCGGCATGCTTCCGTAAAAGCCGGGGATCACCGCATGCGTATGTTCTTCCAAAAGCTCAGAAAAAACTTCTTCCGTCATCTCTTCATCGAGCGTACCGTCCGCGCAGAAAAAAATGCAATCCTTCGCGTCCAGAAAATCATAGCCGAGAAGAGATGCCATGATCCTTGCACAAAAATATTCACCGCGAGAAACGAAATAATCAAGTGTCACCGTTTCCTCACGCATTTTTTCATATTCCTCTGTAAAATCAAGGGGCAAAGCGAGCTCCTTCACCATCTCGTCAATACGAAAACGGATCTCCAAAAAAAGCGCTTCTCGCTTTTCCGCGTCTTTTGCCCCGAAACATTCATAAAGCAGATCTGTGATTTTAATATCATTCGGTGAGCGCTTTCCCGGCGCGGAAACGACGACAACTTGTCTTGCCGTGTCCGACTGCACGATGGCAGCGGCTTTTCGCATTTGCCTTGCATCGCAAAGCGAGGTTCCGCCAAATTTCACAGCTTTCTTTCCCACCGAACATCACCTCATCTTTCCATTGATTCACACCGAAAAAACGGTGCTGGTACATTATATGAAAAAAAGAGGCAATCGGTTTTTCTGCGCACAAAAATTTTTACAGCGAAAAAATTCCCGAAAGCAAAATATAAATACCGAGCGCAATCAAAACGAGCGGTACGATGATATGATGATAACGCAAAAGAAATGCTCTTAAAAAAGGAAGCGCAGAAATCTTTTGTCCAAGGAAACACAAAAGTGCTGTCATCAACATAAAAATCGCGATCGCGATCCCCATCTGCAAAACAGAAAAGCCCGCAAACAGAGGAATATAAACGCCGATGTTATCCGCACCGTTTGCAACGGTGACAAGCGTTACATAAAACATCTTTGCCGAAGATGCTTGATTTTCTTCTTCACCGCGGGAAAAGATCGCCTTAAGGCCCAAAAGAATCGGCAAAATACCCAAAAAGCAGATATATTTTTCAGGCAAAAAAGATAGTCCGAAAGCCCCTGCAAGACTTACGGCACATAAAATAAAAATGCCGAGATATTGTCCGCACCAAACCGCACGCACACCACGGTCGGCTTGTACTGCTGAAAAAAACAAAGTTAAAAGAAAAATATCGTCCAAATTCGTACCGATGAATGCTAAAATAGATGATATAAGCGCTTCCGTCATTTCGCAGACTCCCCAAAAACGTAGCGATACATACGCGTCATGTGATCACATTCGGATTCCTTCACCATGCAAAGAAATTCAAAGCCGTAACGCTCGTAAAAGCCCCTATGTTCTGTCACAAGATATAGCGTATCGATACCCATTTGATGAAATTGTGCGCAGGCAAAATGAAGCAGTTCGCCCGCGATCCCTTGTTGTCGATAAGCTTCTTCCACGTAGACTGCGCAAATATTGGGCGTAAGATCATGGCGTTCATGAAAATCATTTTCGATCACACCAAGTCCTGCAATGATCTTTTCCTCGTCCATCATTAGATACCACTGCGGCACGGGTGCTTCACCTTGGACACACGCCTCCATGCTTTCTCGATAAGCCACCTCTGCGATTCCCCATTTTTCCGAAAACCATTTTGCGGCATCGGAGATCCGCGAAGGAAAATTTTTAATAGCAAGTAACGTATACGATTTCATTAAAACGCCTCTTTTTCTTTTTTGGCTATATTATACTGCAAATAAAAGAAAAAAACAATGTTTTCTTACGGCGATACCATATCTATTTGCTTCATGTTATGGTATAATGATACTATATGATTCCGCAAACATAATTTCAATCACATGGCTACAAGGAGAAGAAATGAAGATCAATATCGAAAAAAGCAAAGAGATCCGCATCAAACGCGGAAACACTGATTGGTGAATCCATGAGCAAGCAATGGTGGGCAACAACGGCAAAACGTATCTTGCCTATTATACCGATATGGGAGAGATTCACGTCAAGGAATTTGATGCGAAATGCAGTCGCGCCGAAAGTCGCGACGTATGTCTTTGCAGACTGAATTGCAACTATGCCGATGAACATAATGCCCCCTCGATCTGTGTCATGGAAGACGGCACCATCATCGTTGTCTATACAGGTCATGGTGTCACGAATGACGTGCATTACCGCGTGACAGCAAAGCCGTATGACATTTATTCCTTTGGTGAGGAGAAAAAACTGCTCTACAAGGCAAGTGCAACCTATGCACAGATTTCCGAAAATGTCAGCAAAGGTGAACTTTGGTTCTTTTGCCGTGTCAACCGTGTGACGTGGGAATTTCGTTATTCAAAAGATAAAGGACAAAGCTGGAGCGAACCGTCCCGAAACTATCGTTTATCACAGCACCACCTTCCTTAAAGATCATTGGGAATGTTCAAGACCCCTTGCAAGCGGCGGAGAGTTTCTTGCGCCGTCAACTGTCATAGACGGTTCTCAAACTTATCTGGGCGGTATGGCGTTTTATTACGGTGTCGGTGATGCCGGATTGAATCCCGATCACCCTAGCCCCAACCTTCAAGGATCAAATCTTTCTGGCGCGTTTTGACGGCGAAAACCGCGTGCTGGAATGTTATCATTCAGCCAATGGCGGAAAAACTTACGCAAAATCTCAAACGCTCCGCTCGTTCCCAAAAGAAAAGGAGATCAAGAT
This sequence comes from Eubacteriales bacterium, assembly GCA_045122995.1. Lineage (GTDB taxonomy): Bacteria > Bacillota > Clostridia > Oscillospirales > CAG-272 > QALR01. Next base: position 11,475 of record JBGVIG010000041.1, read on the forward strand.
CTGGCGTCCCATCGTGCCGATGTATGCGCAGGATAATATGCCCCTTTACTGGCACGAAGGGTTCTACGCCTCTCACACCGGCGGCTGGCATTGCGATATGGTCGCATATGTGGAATACGATGCTTGATAAAAAAGCAACAAAAAAGAGTCATAAAATATTGATTGGCGATTTTAGTAGTGATATAATAAAAATATACTGACAAAAATTTTTAGTTGACTTTGATATGATAAGGAGAAAAAACATGAAAAAAATTGTGATTCTTTTTCTTTGTTGCCTGATCGCGCTTTCTTTGATGGCGTGCAATGACAGCACAGAACCGATTGACGATACACCGAAAACAACGATTTCGCAGATTTCGATCCAAGAGATCAATTCTCTTAAAAATGGAGAAAAAGCTTCCCTTACCGCTGTCATCACAGGAAAAACCGGCGATAAGCTTTACATCAGCGATGATACCGGTGCCTTAGAGCTTTCAGATATCTCAACATTCCTTTTCTTGCGTTGCGGCGTAGGACAGCTTTTCGAATTCACCGTAGTAGGTACAAATGAAGGTTTTTCTGTAACCGATGGCGAAAGAATTTCCAGCGGACACCAAGTGGAAACGGTATCGCTCTCATCATTGTCTGCACTTGATGAACATCTTTACCAAAAAGTAAGCATTGGCGGTCTTGCCGTTGTCAAAGTCGATGGGGATCTTTTTGATACGGAAGCCGACGTCCGCATTATCGTCAGCGACGGCGCAACTGAAACGGCACTTTTCATTTCAAAAAAGCTTGCCCAGCTTGACCGACAAACATTGGTTGATGCCTTGCAACTTCCTGTGGCAGGTGATATGATTGATATTTCCGGTGCGTTCGTCACAAATGCCGCCGGTACGGTGATTGAACTTAGCGCCAAGGAGCAATTCTCTATCAAAAATAACAGCGAAAAAATTAATATCGAGCGCATCGAAAGAGATGTGGCAGACATCAGCATCGACGTGAACGAAACGATCACTTATCGTCCGAAGATTTATCCTGCCAATGCAACAAATCTTGATTATCTGACTTGCACGATCTCCGACACCACCATCGCTTATATTGATGAAAATGGTGCTATCTGCGGAAAAAATTACGGAATGACTTATTTACACATCGAGCAAGCCGGGATAGACAAGGTCATCATTCCCATCTATGTAGAACCTAAACTGGACTTTGGTTATGACAAATGGTCGCCCTCCAAGATTGATGAAACCCCACGACGTGTAACCAGCTTCGAGGAGCTTCGCACCGAATTCTTCCAAGCAGCACTGGGCGGATACCGTGAAATATATATTGATTTTCATCTTTCAGAACCGATTCGTGCAAAAGACATTGACCGCTTGTTTGA
>JBGVIG010000042.1:0-1027 GCA_045122995.1 Eubacteriales bacterium
GGGTCGGTGATAGATTTTCCGTAGATGCCTTCGCCGATCTTCTGGCTACCGTCTTCGATATAGCTTTCGATCATAAGACCTTTCACAAGTTTTCTGATCTCAGAATTTTGACGGCAGCTTTGCATAACTTCATTGGCAATACGAGTTTGTTCAAGATATTTTTTGCCGGAGTTTGCATGGTTAGTGTCTACGATAACCGCCGGATTTGCAAGATCTTTAGAAGCGTAAGTTTCTGCAAGACGTGCGAGATCTTCGTAGTGGTAGTTCGGGAAGGAACGACCTTTATCGTCAACGTAGCCACGCAAAATTGCATGTGCATAAGGGTTACCGTGGCTCTGAACTTCCCAACCTCTGTAAATGAATGCATGAGAATGCTGCGCAGCTGTGATGGAGTTCATCATAACGGAAACATCGCCGCCGGTGGGATTTTTCATACCAACGGGGATATTAAGACCGCTGGCAACCAAGCGATGTTCCTGATTTTCAACAGAGCGAGCACCAACTGCTACGTAAGAGAGCAAGTCATTGAGGTAACGATGATTCTGAGGATAAAGCATTTCGTCAGCACAGCTGAATCCTGTTTCGCGAAGTGCACGCATATGAAGTTCACGGATTGCAACGATACCTTTGAGAAGGTCGGGCGCTTCATTGGGATTGGGTTGATGGAGCATGCCTTTGTAACCATCACCTGTGGTACGCGGTTTGTTGGTATAAATACGGGGAATGATGACAATCTTATCGCTTACTTTGTCTTGTACCGTGCGAAGTCTGGAGATATAGTCAATAACGCTGTCTTCGTGGTCAGCGGAGCAAGGACCGATAACGAGAATAAGTTTGTTGGATTCGCCTGTGAATACAGCTTTGATTTCTTCATCTCTTGCTGCTTTAAGTGCCGCGAGCTCTTCAGTGATCGGATATTCTTTTTTCACATCCTGAGGAATGGGAAGTTTGCGGATAAAATTCATATTCATAACAAATTACCACCTTTTATTTTGATTTTTGTATTGGTTAGATTTTTTTGTCAAAC
>JBGVIG010000043.1:0-2791 GCA_045122995.1 Eubacteriales bacterium
GCGCCGCGGGGTTTGCAGGATTTGTGAATTGCCCTACGATGAAGGAATTGGGAATCGTTTTTTGCAGTTCTTCTGCCTTTTCGATCGCACCACTCATGCCTTTTTTGCCGTCGGTGAGGATCAGCTCCGCGCCGTAAGCACGCATGAGAAGCTGGCGTTCACGGGACATCGTTTCGGGCATGGTGATGATGAGGCGATAGCCTTTGGACGCCGCGATCGCTGCAAGACCGATTCCCGTATTGCCCGAAGTCGGTTCGATCATGGTGCTTTCCTTTGTGAGTTTGCCTTCTTTTTCTGCCTGCTCGATCATTTCGCGTGCCACGCGATCTTTTGCCGAGCCGGCAGGGTTCATGGCTTCCAGCTTTGCCAAAAGCGTCACGTTTGGCGCTTCTTCTTTTCCGTAGTTTTCAAGCGCGAGCAAAGGGGTTCTTCCCACAAGCTCCATGACGGAATGATAAATTTTCATGAAAAATCATCTCCTGAAAATAGATTATTTCTGTACGTCGTAAACCGAAAGGAGTCTTGGCAGCTCGGAAAGGATATCCTCTGCCGTGCCGTTGATCAGAACAGAAACCTTGCCGTCTGTGATGTCAAAGAAATTGTCATCGGGTTCAGCACCTGTGTTTTCCCATTCGATCATGATGCTTTTTGCAAATTTTTTCGCTGTGATGTCAAGATAATAGACACCGTTTTCTTCGCGGATCTCGGCGCGGAGCTCGGGATCTTCAAAGTGGTATTCACAAGGCTTCACATAGATTTTGCCATCACGCTCGAGAACGATGCCGTCCTTTTCAAGCGTATATTCGAGGAAAAGCTCCTCTTTGTTCTTTTCAAGCATTTCGGAGATCTCCGCAGGAAGCTCAATATCATAAGAGGTGAGCGCCGCCACCTCGACCTCCTGCTTGAACGCCATGAGAACGTCAAACGCGTTGGTCTTTACCGCGACGCGAACTGTGCCGACAAAGGGTGTGAGCGTTTCATTGGAGATATTGATGATCTTCTTTTCGCTATCTTCATGCAAAGAGATGAGCGTAGGAGCAAAGAATTTTCTCGCGCGATGATGGAGTGCTTTCCATCTGCCGAAATAGTCGACGGAAGACCAGGAAACCGTGGGCCAGCAGTCGTTGAGCTGCCAATAGAGTGCGCCCATGCAGCGCCCGCGGAAGCGGCGGAAATGTTCCACACCGTAGCGGATCGCATCTGCTTGCAGGATCTGCGAGAGATAAACGAAATGAGAGAAATCTTCAGGAATCTTATAGTAATCCTTCACATAGCTCATGATCTTCTCATTGCCGCTGTGGCATTTCTGGTGCGAATGCATGACGTCGGAATCCAGCGCCATATCTTCGGGCAGAGCAAAGCTTTTCAGCGTTTTCATCAAGGGGAAAGCTTCAAAACCAAATTCGGAACAATAACGGAAATAATGCTTTCTGTATTCTTCAAAGGGAATGCCGCCGTGCCAAACTGCCCAGTAATGCACGTCACCGATGTTTTCGTTTTTGGGATCGTCAAAGCCACCGTGAGAGGAAGGCGATGCGGGCCAATAGAAGATGTCGGGCGCATATTCATGACAGATGGCAGGGAGAATATTTTCATAAAGAAGCAGATAGTCATCGACGACCTTCTGTGTCTTGGAAGGACGGCAGGAGCTCCAATAAACGAGCGCTTCTTCCATTTCATTGTTGCCGCAGAGAAGACCGAGGCAGGCATGGTGACGGATACGCTTCAAAACGTCGATAAATTCGGCTTTTACATTCGCTGTGAATTCTTCGGACATCAAAACGTTCATGCAAGCAAACATGAAATCCTGCCATACGACAAGACCATATTTGTCGCAAAGCTCATAAAAGCTATCATCGGGATAGAAACCGCCACCCCAAACGCGAAGTGCATTAAAGTTTGCTTTGACGCAGGAAAGAAGCAGTTTTTCCGTTTTTTCAGGGGAGCGGTCTGCCAGGATACAGGTTTCGGGGATATAATCGGCACCCATGGAGAAAAATTTCTTGCCATTGACCACCGCACAGAATTCTTCGCCGTATTCATCGGGTGCGGTGCTCATCGTGAGTGTACGCAGACCGATCGTTTTGGTAACGGTGTCCAGCTCCTCACCGTTTTTCTCCAGCGTGAATGTGAGCTGATAGAGCGGCTGATCACCAAGACCGTTCGGCCACCAAAGCTTGGGATCTTCGATTGCGAGCTCTGTTTTTCCAAAGAGAGAAAGCGGATATGTTTTTTCTGCACCGTCAGGGGCTTTGATCGTGACGGTTGCCGCTGTTTTTTCATCAAGATCTGTGGTATCCAAAGAAAGCGCGAGCGTCACCTTGCCGTTTTCATGCTTCTGACGAATTTCTACCGTGTCGATGCGGCTGTCATAGGCTTCGAGGTTCACATCGCGGTAAAGTCCCATATCGGGAAGAATGGGGCCCCAGTCCCAACCGAACATGCAGGAGGATTTGCGTATATGACCGATGCCGCCCAAGGTGAAGCCGACGTTGGCAGCAAAAAGAAAATGCTCTTTGTTTTTGCGGGCGATATATGCTGAGGGAGAATAGAAATGCAGTCTTACGGTATTTTCCCCAAGCTTTGCGGCGTTTTTGATATCTGCACGCCATGTGCGGTGCATATTATCCGCATAGAATAGAAATTTTTCATTGACATATACGTCACAAAGCGTATCCAAGCCTAAAAAATAAATATCCAAATGTTTTTTCGCGAGCATCTCTTCAGTGACGGTGAATGTGGCAGTCATTTCACAATCTTCTTCAGAAAGAACGGTTGCCGCTTTTTCATT
>JBGVIG010000044.1:0-1917 GCA_045122995.1 Eubacteriales bacterium
CTAAAATACGCATACCCTTTTTCAAGTATTTTTCGATGTAGCGAACAGTTGTCTGAAATTCCACATTGCCGCGCCTTGTCAGCAAACGTGCATTTTCGTCCTTGGTTTCATAATAATTTTTAAGATGCTCAAAAACTTCCATCGTTTTTCTCCTTATCAATAAATTTAAAAATAAAAGGCTCGGCAAGAACAAGTTCGTCGTGCAAAAAACACGAAAGCAAAACTGTTCAAGCCGAGCCGTTTTTCAATTTTTCTATAGATTTTTACAAAATCACCTTACGAAAAATGAGCATAGCAAAGCGGACGCGCCCGAACAGTTCTGTTGCCAAAACCAACGTGCGTGTCTATAATAAGTCTTTGCGCAAATAGAAAAGCTCATTTTCGGACTCCTTTTTTGTAAAAATTGAATGGATTATAGCACGTCTGCCACTGATTGTCAAGATATTTCAAAAAAATTTCATCGTACCGCCGCCCTTGCCCTCTGAAACGGCTTCTCTCGCCAAAGATCACGAAAGACCGCGCAAAGGATAGCCAAGCGCAAAAACGCCGTCCACCAGACAAAAATGCGGAAAAGCACGTCCCCTGCTTTCACTTCAAAGAGAAAGAGAAAACCGTAAACTGCCACCGCAGAAAGCCCACCGATGAGTAGATAATACAAAAGATATCGTCCACGATCTTCAATCCCCTCAGCACTCGCCTTAAAAGAACGGGAAACGGTGCGGTCGCCTGCCGTCACCGTTTTTGAGAGCAGATAAAAGATCGGTGTGATGGAAACGAGCGAAAGCGCCCCTTGCTCTGAATACGGAAGCACGGAAAAAGACGGAGAGAACGAAAAAAACGGTCTTATCAAAAGAAGCGGCATCAGCAAAAACGGCAAAAGCTCCGCCAGTCTGCCCATCACCGTCACACCGCGCGATACCGCGAAAACGACCGCCGCAAGAATGGATAGACCAATCAACCACAGCGGAAGAAACGAAGAAATCCGTCGAATAGATTCCGCAAAAAGGACAAGCGTCGGCACGAGCTGTAAAAACGCCAACACGAGAAACGCAAGAGCGGTCACTTTTTCCGCGCCACTCGGCACCAAGGCACGCAAAAAATCGAAAAAACCACCCCTCTCTGCAGAAAAACCGCGATAACCGATATACGCATAAAGACAAAGAAGCGCAAACTCCAGAATGACGATATAAAAATTTTTGACGTTTCCGAGAAAAAATCCAGAAATCATATAAGAAAACGTCAAAACCATGAGCTGATACGGCATGATCTTCTCTCTCATCGCAGAGGTCCTCCCCTCTTTTCCAAAGATCTTCCGCGTGTGCGAAAAATCTTTTTGCCCGTGATGGCGCGCGGCAGACGGTGCATCGACCAAACGGGTGTCATGATAAGAAAATCACGCAGACCACCGAGATCAAGCGGCGCAAAGGGCGAGAGATACGGCACACCAAAGGAATTTTTCTCACAAAGTAACACACAAGAGATGATCACGGCAAAAAAGAAGCCGTAAAGTCCGAAAGCTCCCGCAATCACGATCATCAAAAAGCGATAAATGCTGTTTGCATTCATATAGGGCGGCACGATAAAATTACAGATCGCGGCAAGCGCCACGACGATCAGAACCGGTGCCGAAGCAATTCCTGCTTTGATCGCACTATCCCCGAGAAGAAGTGAGCCGACAAACCCGATCGCAGAACCAACCGCCTTCGGCATACGAAGTCCAACCTCACGAACAGCTTCAAAAATAAGAAAAATCACAATGACTTCCCAAAACACCGAAAATGGCAAGGTTTCTCTCGCATCTTTGATCAAGGCGATCAAGGACGGCGAAAGCATATCCTGATGTCGGACAAAAAGCGCCACCAAAAGTGCCGGAAAATACAGCGCAATGAGATACGCTGCAAACCGCATGATGCGAAT
>JBGVIG010000045.1:0-4632 GCA_045122995.1 Eubacteriales bacterium
ACACATTCCTCAGAAAAATGTCGCTCATAACGAAGGCGGTCGATGGCAAATCCGCGCAGATAGCGCACAAGCAAAAAAGCGAGAAAAGCGCCCAGTGCGATCAGCACGATCCGTGCCAAGATCGGAATCACAAGGAAAAGGAGTTCCAGTAATCGTTCCATCATCATTTTCGTCCGTCAAAAACGGTTTCTGTCGGCACGGGAACGCTCTCCGTCACTTGCATAAGAATACGAGCGGCAGAATTCTTTTTCAGCATTTCCGAGCTATTCAAAATCAATCGGTGGCTAAGAACAGGCAACACTGCTTTTTTGATGTCATCGGGCAAAACGTAAGTGCGCTCCGCCGTCATAGCAAAGCCTTTTGCCACCATCAAAAGTGCAAGCGCCGCACGAGGACCTGCACCAAGGATCACACCCGGCATTTCACGCGTTCTTTCCACGAGTGCTGTGATATATTCCAAAAGATCGTCATGGCAATAAATTTTCGCGGTTTCGTCCATCGCCGCCACAACGTCAGCAAGTGTCGCCACAGGCGTATCCCCGATCACGCCTCTCTTTTCTCCAAAACGACGAAGGATCTCCACACCGCTTTTGAAATCGGGATATCCTACCGCAGTCTTGATCAAAAAACGGTCAAGCTGTGCTTCGGGCAGCGGATAGGTACCCATGCTTTCCAAGGGGTTTTGTGTAGCAACCACCATAAACGGTGCAGCCAGCGCATAGGTCTTGCCGTCAATCGTCACAGTGCGCTCTTCCATACATTCGAGAAGTCCTGCTTGCGTTTTCGGTGTGGCACGGTTGATCTCGTCCGCCAAAAGAACATTTGCAAAGATCGGACCGCGCAAAAATTCAAACTCGGAGTGTTTCATGTTAAAATAATTGATGCCCGTCACGTCGGAAGGAAGTAAGTCGGGGGTAAACTGAATCCGCTTGAAAGCCCCGTCGATGCTTGCCGACAAAGCGCGCGCGATCATTGTCTTACCCGTGCCGGGAACGTCCTCGATCAAAATGTGACCGCCGCAAAAAAGGGTGATAATCACAAGATCAAGAATTTCGTCCTTACCCGTGATGGTCTTTTTCATATTTTCTTTTATCGCTTGATAGGTGGCAAATGCCCGCATCTTCATTTCCTCCGCAATCGTTTTATCATTTTTTTATAACACAAGGAAAGATCCCATCAGATCTCCCTTGCAAGTCCATCTCGGCTGACAGTCGGCTGATCACACGCCGTCGGCAGGGACGCAAGCCAATGCGTCGTGACCACTTCAGGCGCGGACATATCAAAAGTCACGACACGGCCGCCGCGGCAAACGTCATCGTGATAGCTTCCCGAGGAAAGCTTTCCTGCATAACCGAGCAAGATTCCGTCATAAATTCCGACGTGATTGATCGTGTGTGAATGTCCGAAAACAGCGATGCGAACGTCGCCCATATCCTTGAGCGCACGGAAAAAACCCTTATCATTTTTAAGAGAAGTCACTGCACCGACTTCATTCTCCAAGCCACATAAAACTTGCATTTTTTTCGTTTCGGCAAATGGAATATGACAGCAGACAAGCGCAGGAACCGCAACGCCGCCGTTTTCTCTTTTTCTTTTGTCCGCTTCTTTTTGATACCAACTGATCTGCTTTTTTGTCACGCCTTCCCAGCCATTCTCATTGATATCCCCCGTATCCAAAGCATAGATCATGAAAACAACGCGATCATTCCCATGTGCATAAATAGGAAGCGCATAATTCATCGGGCGTGCCGCTTCAAAATTTTCATCAGAAGCGATGACAACTGCGTTATAGCATTCATCATACTGTGTATACATCGCATACGTTTCCTCTGTAAAAGGATCATGATTGCCGTTCACCGTCGCCCAAGGGATCGCATGTGCGGTCAAGGGTGAGATGAAATGCGCCCATGCTTCTCTCGGAATATGATTGTTCGTATCCATATCCCCGTCGATGATGACAAGATCGGGCTTTGCCCGCCCCACCAGCGTTTCCAGCTCCGCACGCGCCTCTTCCCATTGTTCATGATTTTCACATTGCGGATCCGCCACGATCAAAATCATGAATTTACCGTCTTCTCCGCATCGCAATTGCTTATTTTTCATTTTTCTTATTCCTTTTTATTCTTCAAAGCAATCATAAGCTTCCAAAATACATTTGCCGATCGCGTATAAGAATTTCACCGCTTCCAAGCGAAGCGAAAATGGTGCGCGCAAAAGTCGAGTATCTTTGTCAAACGGTCTTCTTTTACTTTGCGGCAGGAAAATATTACCCGCTTCAAATGTGAAATATCCTTTATAATCAATCGCCAAAAGACCATGCATCAAAGAATCCAGATTCAATGTTCCAAAAAACGGCGCCATATGAGAATCTTCATTTTCCATATTATCCTGCACGTGAAGAGCCATCACGTGGTTACCCAAAATCTTCAACGCCTCGTCTTGCGGCATATCCTGCATATTCGCATGTCCCGTATCCCAAACAGCATGGAAAAGCGGGTGATCCACATACTCGATCATAGCAAGCAGATCCGGCGCATTATCGATCCAATAAAGATTATCCACACACATCTTATTGAAATTTTCCACCAAAATATTTACACCATATTTTTCAGCATGATGAAGCAACGGCATAAAAAATTCTTTATTTTTTTCAAACGTTTCCTCTTTGCTAAGTCCCTTGACATAGCCCGAATGGACTACCAGACTTGGGATCTCCAACGCATGGCAAGCATCAATGCAAGCGATCGTGTCAGCAATAAATGCCTCATTATCTTTGGCGAGCGGTTTGCCCATCGGCGCATGAGATTGCACGAAACGCAAGCCGAGCCGGTCTGCTTTCTTACGGATATTTTCGATATATTCGGAAGCATTTGCACTATAGATTCCTGTTCTACCGCCATATTCCGAACCGAAATTATAGTCGAGATAACGAAAGCCAGCTTCCCGAAGATATGCCATCGCAACTTCCAAAGAGGGGGTATAAGCGTAAAGATCACCGGTTGTTGTCGCAAGTTTCATAGCATCAATCTCCTTTTTTCATCGGCAAATATCGGCAAGATCCGTTTCTTTAAGTCCAAGAACATCCGCAAGAATATCTGCATTTTCATAAAAATCATGCGCTTTATTGTCATGAGAATCACTACCGAAAGTAAATTTACAGCCACATTCCTTTGCCAAAGTGAACATACGGATATGGCAATCATTTGCAATATCTGCAGGAGTCATACCCTTGGAATATGCCATATTTAATTCAAAAGCAATTCCTTTTTCTGCGGTTTTATCAAAAAGACGCTTGAATGTGTCGTCAGAGATCATATTGATGAGAACATCGGAAGTATAATCATGGCAACAAATATCAAACGGGTGTGCCATCGCTGTAACGTAGCGGCTGAGGGAGCTATTCAAAATATCTTCATAAGCCCGGATCATAAATTCCACATGTTTTTCATAATTACCGAAATATTCTTTCGGCATGATCATGTGCGTATGAGAATTCGGAACGACAATGAAATCAAATTTTTCCGCTTCTTCCTCTGTGATCGCAATGTCACGCTTCGGCGTGTGATATTCGGTTTCACAGCCAAAATAAAGCTTCAGATCCGGCTCTTGAACCTTGGCTAGCTCCTCTTTCAACTGTGCGTTATGTTCAAACGGGTGCGCACGGTAAAAACCTCTTGCTCCCGGGATATTACCATCACCGAAATGATCGCTGAAACCAATTTTTTTCAGCCCCAATTTTTTTGCAGTTGCAAGATAATGCTCAAGCGTTGCGCTTTCGTGTCCGCAAAGAGAAAGGTGAGTATGTACGTGAAAGTCATGTGTGATTTTCATAATTTTCCTCCCGATTCATGATCTTATTTCAAAATAGATTCCTATTTTTTGCTGTTTTTATCATTATATCATATTCCTCAAAAAAACTCAATGGATAATGTATAAACATGCATGTTTCAAAAAAGCAGATACCTGATCTGCTTTTCTATTTACTATTTTCTAACATCGTGGTATAATTTATCTAAACATGAAAGGAATTGCCTATGATGAAAAAATACAATAAACTTGTCCGCGATCGCATTCCCGAAATCATTGAAGCATCGGGAAACCGATGTAAAACAAAGATTCTTTCCGACAAGGAATATTTGACGATGCTTGATGCAAAGCTCAATGAAGAGATCGCAGAATATCAGCAAGATAAAAGCCTCGAAGAACTTGCAGATGTGCTCGAAGTAATTCGTGCTATAACAGTGGCACGGGGACATTCTTTAGAAGAGCTTGAAAGAATAAGAATCAAAAAAGCGCAACAGCGCGGTTCTTTTGAAAAGAAAATTTTCTTAATTGAAACAATTGAAAAATGATACTTCAAGGATTAGACAAATCCAATTTATCTGACTATGCAAAAAGCCGACCTTATTTCACCACATCGGTGCGATAAAGTCGGCTCGATTTGTTCTTATGTAATTTTGGGCTTTTCCATTTACTTTTTTATACTCAATCAAAAGAAAAAAGCAGATCCCAAGATCTGCTTTTTCTTTTTGGCTCCCCGAACAGGGCTCGAACCTGTGACATCGTTGGCAGATTCAGACTCCCAAGTTTCTGCGAACACATCAAGGACGACACGGCAGGCGCATAGGATTT
>JBGVIG010000046.1:0-1636 GCA_045122995.1 Eubacteriales bacterium
AAAGATAAGTCTTTCCCTGTGCTTTGATGGTGTTCAAAAGATCTTTTGTAAAGGGAAAAAGATCGTTGCCAAGATAGAGTGTGCCGTCCATATCAAAGAGAAAAAGTCTGATTTTTGAAAAATCCATATTGGATACCCCCAAAAGTTAAAGAATTTGATTTTTGATAAGAGATGCTGTCTTTTCACGGTAAGCCGTCGGCGAGGAGCCATATTTCCCGTGGAAAAGTGTACTGAAATAAAAAGGATTTTCATATCCGCAAAGGTGCGAGATCTCTGTCACAGAAAGTCCTGTTTCGATCAAAAGGATCCGTGCGCGCCGCAAGCGTTCCGAGATAAGATAATCCTTCGGTGCTTTGCCGATCGTGGTCTTAAAAAGACGATAAAAGGAATCCTCGGACATGCCGAGAAGTGCCGAAAGTTCCCCGATCGGACACGATTTATCAATATGTTCGCCAATATGAGAAAGAACAGGTGCCAGCTTTTCAAAGCGTGTCATCAGCATACTACCGTCTGACTTTGGAAAACTGCGGCGCAAAACGATCAGCGAAAGCTGGTAAAGCGCACAGTTGACTTCCAACGCATTTTCAAGACGTGTGTTGGTAAATTCATTGTCAAGCACCATTTCATAAATATGCTCGCAAAGCGGCGCAGGATCGGTGCGTTTGCCATCTACACGGCAAGGCACGTCGAAAAGAGAAAACACGCGCAGATTGGTGAAAACACGGTAATCCGCACCCACCCAAATAAGCTTTGTTCCTTTTTTCGCCACCGCACGGAAAATGCAGTCATACGGCACGAGTGCCACCGCACCCTTCGGACAAACGGTTTCCGTATCTTTCAAGGCAAGCACAAGCTCCCCTTCGACCACAAAAAGAAAAAGCTCAAAGGGCAAACGTTCCCCTTCAAAGACAGTTTCTTCTTCAAAAACTTGTCCGCCCGCTCCTGAAAATCGGATCTCGATCTTATTTTCTGTTTGCGAATATCCGTCGTACATAAGAAAAACACCCTTCTCTCCCGCATAATGCGAGTTTTCATAAAATCATACTGTATCAAATTTATTATAACAATTTATTGCCATTTTGTCAACAATGCTTTTCTTTGCGAAAAGAAAAAGCCTTGCCAAAACGGCGTGCCGACCGAAATCGAAAGACTTTTTCCTTTTATCCCACGTTCACAAGATCCTTACGATAAGCAAGCTTGCCGCCGGAAAGACGGCGAAAACCGGCAATCGCCTTTTCCACATCGTCCTTGCATGACTTAAAGACCATCAGATATTCCTCCGCGCAAACGACAGCGAGCTTTTCTGCGTTGTCACAAGGCGCCCATTCATAACCATGGCTGATTTTATCCGCAATCTTTCTGGCATCAGCCGCGCTCTTCATCTCCAAAAGGCAAAGCATCTGTCCGCGATCGTCAATGGCGGGACGCAGGATCACGCCGTTTTTCACGCACGCGGTACAATCCGCAGTACTGAGGCCCAACATAAACGCTGAACGATTCTCAAAATTTTCCGTATAAACGGAGCTCATATCAAAATCCGCTTCTTCCCAGATCGCATTTGCCAAAGACTTTGTATCCGCAAAGGTAGGAATCGCCTTTTTTTCACAGGAAACAAAAATGAATGCGATAAGAAGCA
>JBGVIG010000047.1:0-2365 GCA_045122995.1 Eubacteriales bacterium
GTATAAAAAATTTGTTCATCGTGATAAAACCACGGATCGTTGTTATTTTTGATAGATAATCCACGCAGGAGAGATTTTCGGCGGAGAAATCCACCGCAGATTCCACGAAGCGTGTCTTGTTGTTTTATCGCTTTTATGCTATACTATTGGTGAAAGTAAAGGAGGTATGACAATGACAACACCCTTGGAATTTGGAAAAAGAATCGCGGATCTCAGAAATGAGAAAAAATGACGCAGGCGGAGCTTGCGGAACTTTTGAACGTGAGCACGCAAGCGATCTCAAAATGGGAGACGGGCGCTGGCTTTCCTGACGTTCAAACGATACCGCAGATCGCGCATGTATTGGAAACCACGACAGATTATCTTTTTGGCTGTATAAAAAAACAGCAAAAGATGTTTGTCTTTCATGCGAATGCTCGAGAGGGCAGATCCGGCAATTCACCTCGTACGTGTATGGTAGTGCTGAATGATCAATATCTTTCAAAAGGTTGGCGAGTGGTTCAATCGCAACTGTCCAGCGAAGAGGAAAATACTTATTTAATGGTTGTATTAGAGCGAGATGATTGAACGCTTGTGTACTTTTGAGTCCTAACTCCAGCCTATGTAGGTTGGAGTTTTTTGGTTAAAGGAACTATTGAATTTTTTGCTTCGTTATGCTATACTATATAAAAAAGATAATGTTCAGGAGGAAAGATTTATGTCTACAGCAAAAATCGTATCGTTTAATATCCGCAACGTCTGGCTTTGGCGAAAAGAAGGTGTGAACTGTTTTGTTTTCCGTGCTGGTCTTATTTATGAAAAGATCAATCGCGAAAAGCCCGACGTGATCGCTTTCCAGGAGATCATGCCGAACCATTTGGAGCTTTTGAAAAAAATGTTCCCGGAATATGAATTTTACGGTCAGTATCGTAACGCAGATTACACCGGTGAAGGTCTTTATACAGCGATTCGAAAGGAATCTTTCTCGATGATTGCTTATGAAACGTTCTGGATCAGTCCCACACCCTATATTTCGGGTTCCCGTTTTGAAGATCAGAGCGAATGTCCGCGTATTTGTGTCGTAACGACGATTCGCCACAAAGAAAGCGGTAAAATGATTCGTGTTTATAATATTCATCTTGATCATATCTCTGATAAAGCGCGCATTGAAGGCATTCAGTGTGTTTTGGAACAAATGGATCGCTTCAATCAGAATCTCAGTCTTCCTTCTATGATCATGGGTGACTATAATGCCTTGCCCGATAGTGAAACGATTCGTTTCTGCAATGAGCATAAAGATCCCGTTATCAAAGATGCCACTGCAAACTTGACGATTACTTATCACGGCTATGGCACAGATTCTCAAAAGATCGACTATATTTATGTTTCGGAAGATATGGAAGAAGCTGTTTTGGAATCCGGCATTTGGGAAACGAATTTCAATGGTATTTATCTTTCCGACCATTATCCCGTTTTCGTTAACGTGGATTTGGAAAAAATCTAAAAGATAAAAAATCTGCACCGATTTTTTGAAAGATCGGTGCAAATTTTTTCTTTTTTTGTGACCGACTCTCATTCTTTTCTGTATATGTAAGCGAAGACGGACGAAAGGAGATCAGTTATGACAGATGAAAATATCGTGAGTCTATATTGGGATCGAAGCGAACATGCACTGAGTGAAACCGAAAAAAACTATGGACGCTATTTTCGCTATATTGCGCATACGATAGTGAGAAATGAAGAAGATGCCCAAGAGATCGTTAATGATGCGTATCTCAAGGCATGGCAATTGATTCCGCCGGAAAGACCGCTGCGCTTAAAAGCATTTATCGGAAAGATCACCCGACAGCTTGCGCTCAACCGATTGGAGCGAAATATGGCGCAGAAGCGCGGCAGAGGGGAATATGCGTTGGCGCTTTCCGAACTTGCAGAATGTGTTCCTGAAGATAACGGCGGAGAAGATGTTGGCGATCTTTTGGCATTACAGGAGGCATTGAATCAATTTTTGCGTGAATTGCCACAGGAAGCGAGAAGAATGTTCATTCAACGTTATTGGTATATGTGCTCGATCGCCGAGATCGCAGAAGAATTTTCCGCCAGTGAAAGCAAAGTGAAAATGCAGCTTTTGCGCACAAGAGAAAAGTGCAGAGAATTTTTGAAACGGGAGGGGGTTGGAATATGAAAGAAAAAAATATTTTAGATGCAATGGGCGGTATTGACGATGAATTTATCTTAGATGCAGCACCGAAAGAAAAGAAGCAAAAAAAGATCATTTGGCATCGTGTCGGAGCTATGGCGGCTTGTTTGGCGGTGATCACAGCAGGGGCGCTTGCGGTGAGTGTGCCGTATATTTCACAAAGCATTGAGCCGGGACCTTCCGAAACAA
>JBGVIG010000048.1:0-1636 GCA_045122995.1 Eubacteriales bacterium
TCCAATGAAACGTTTCCTCACCCATTGCCCGCTCACCTTTTTCCCGCGAAAAATCGGAATCACACGGCAAATATTCAAAAAGTCTTTCGATCCCCTCGTGCGTACATTCAATGCCGACGATGATCATTTTCTTATCCCAACCGTCCAAAAACGCTTTCATACCCCACGATTTTCCGTAGGTAGCATCTTCGTCCGAAAAAAGATTATGTCCATCGAAAAAATACATCACAGGGTAGCTTTCGCCGCTCATGTAATAGTCATCAGGCAGATAAATATGTAAAGGTCGGTTTTGCCCCTTGGGGGTGTAATTACAATCGCGTTTGATGATCATATGATTTCTCCTTTCAAAACGGGAATGAAAACACCGCCACAGAGAGAAATGCCTCCATGGCGGCGATTTTAAGCTATTCTTGCTCAAAAAGCTGTTCGTAAACTCTGTCTATATATTCTTGTTCGTTGAGATGCAGGCACATTTGATCCAGCGCTATCACAAGCTCGTCATCAATCGTTTCGTAAAGTGTTTCTTCCTCACATAGACGCTTTAGCCGATAAACGATGACATTCAATTTCTCATTTGAAGGAGAAACATACGAAGTGTACGCATAAACACTCATGCACAAATGAGAATATTTCAAATTTTCATCATCAAGCTTCTCTGCGGAATCCTCATCATAACGAGTGCGCAAGTTACTGACGATACCTGCCAAGTTGCCCTGAAATAATCTATCAAAGCCTTCCTGCCGCCACTCATATTTCGGTCGCAAGTTATAATACAAGCAACCGAACACGATCGCCAATCCCAAGCATAAAACCAATGCTAATACAAGAATTTTTGTTTGCATGGTCAAAACGGCTTATGCCTTCGCCATATCCTCACGGACTTCCTTGAAGCATTTTACGATGTAGTCAATGTCCTCCTTGGAGTGTGCGGCAGAAACCTGTGTGCGGATTCTTGCCTTACCCTTCGGAACAACGGGATAAGAGAACGCAACGACGTAAACGCCCTTTTCCATCATGCGACGAGCCATTTCACCTGCAGTTCTTTCATCATAAAGCATGATCGGAACGATGGGGTGAACACTGTCGATGATATCAAAGTTTGCTTCTTTGAGAAGCGCGCGATAGTATTTGGTGTTGTCTTCGAGCTTATCGCGAAGAGCGGTGGTTTCGCTGAGCATATCAATGAGTTTGGAGGTTGCAACCGCGATTGCGGGAGCGAGAGAGTTGGAGAAGAGATAAGGACGGCTTCTCTGACGGAGGAGCGCGATGATCTCTTTTCTGCCGGAAGTGAAACCGCCGGAAGCACCGCCGAGCGCTTTACCGAAGGTAGAAGTGATGATATCCACTCTGCCCTCTACGCCGCAGTATTCTGCAGTACCCTTACCATGTGCGCCGACAAAGCCTGTGGAGTGGCTATCGTCAACCATAACGAGTGCATTGTACTTATCAGCAAGGTCACAAATGCCCTTGAGGTTTGCAATGATACCGTCCATGGAGAAAACGCCGTCTGTTGCGATGAGTTTGATTCTCGCGCCGTTTTTGTCAGCTTCGATGAGCTTTTCTTCGAGGTCTGCCATATCATTGTTTGCATAGCGATAGCGTGCTGCTTTGCAAAGACGAACACCGTCGATAATAC
>JBGVIG010000049.1:0-3533 GCA_045122995.1 Eubacteriales bacterium
GTTGCGAAAGAGATCGGAACGAAGGAATGAGCGTTCTCGGCATCGATACCAGCAATTACACCACCTCGGCGGCGCTGGTGAACGATCTCGGGTTTCGGCAGGAAAGAAAAATTTTGAGTGTCGGTCAAGGAGAGTGCGGGCTTCGACAAAGCAACGCACTTTTTTTGCATACCGTGAATCTCCCCGAGATCATGCGAGCGCTCTCACCGACAGAGAAGATCGACGCTGTGGCATACAGCGCGTATCCGCGCGATGTGGAAGGTTCTTATATGCCGTGTTTTTTGGCAGGTGCTTCCGTGGCGGAAAGCATTGCGGCAACGCTGGGCGTGCCCGTGTACCGTTTTTCTCATCAGGCAGGGCATCTCATGGCGGCGGTGAAAACCTGCGGCGATGAAAGCATAGGGAAAAGAGAATTTCTTGCTTTTCATGCTTCAGGCGGCACGACAGAGCTTTTGCATGTCACACCCGATGAAAAGATCGGTTTTCGTGCGGATATCATCGGAAAAACACTCGATATTTCGGCAGGACAGCTTGTGGATCGCATCGGTGTGATGCTCGGGCTTACGTTCCCTTGCGGAAATGAACTGGAGAAAATGGCGAAATCTTCTTCTGCGAAAATCCCTGTGAACGTGTGCGTGCGTGGCGGTGATGCGAACATTTCCGGCGCGCAGAATACCGCGGAGAAAATGCTGAAAAACGGCGCCGCACATTGTGACGTGGCGCGCTTTGGTATCCTTTTTGCAGGCAAAACGATCCTCAAAATGAGTGAGGCGGCGCGTGAGCGCTATCCTAATCTGCCTATCATTTATGCGGGCGGCGTGATGCGAAACAGCATCATCAAGGAGATGCTGGCAAAAAATCTCCGTGACGTGTGGTTTGCGGATACGGAACTTTCCAGCGATAACGCGGTTGGCACGGCGTATCTCGGACTCGAAAAACTAAAGAGGGAATCTTAATGGAAAAAAGAATCATTTCCGTTTCGGAACTGAATGAATATATCAAGCTTGTGTTGGAGAATGACGAACTTCTCATGCGTGTTTTTGTGAAGGGCGAGATCTCCAACTTTGTTAATCATTATAAAACAGGTCATTTTTATTTTTCGCTCAAGGACGCAGGCGGAGCTGTTCGTGCCGTGATGTTTCGCGGCAATGCGTCAAGACTGAAATTTGTGCCTGAAAACGGAATGCGCGTAATCCTTGGTGGACGCATCGGTGTTTTTCCGCGTGACGGACAATATCAGATTTATGTGGACACGATGGAGCCTGACGGTGTCGGTGCGCTTTATGTCGCTTATGAACAGCTCAAAGCGAAGCTTTCTGTGGAGGGGGTTTTCGACGAATCTCGAAAAAAAGCGCTTCCTGCAATCCCGCTTCGCATCGGCGTGATCACTTCGCCCACGGGTGCTGCGATCCGAGATATTTTGAATATTCTCGGCAGACGTTTTCCGCTTGCCGAGGTCATCTTATATCCTGCCTTGGTGCAGGGGGCAGAAGCGGCACCCGACCTTGTGCGTGGTATGAAATATTTCAATGCGTCAAAAAACGTTGACGTCATCATTATTGGGCGCGGTGGCGGCTCGATCGAGGATCTTTGGGCGTTTAACGATGAAACGCTTGCACGCACGGTGGCGGCATCGGAAATTCCCGTGATCTCTGCCGTCGGGCATGAAACGGATTTCACCCTATGTGATTTCGCGGCGGACAAGCGTGCACCCACGCCTTCTGCGGCGGCAGAACTTGCTGTGCCCGATGCGGAAGAATTGAAGGCGGTCTTGGAAACACTTTCCTATCGCATGAATAATACGCTTTTGAGAAAGCTTTCGCTTTTCCGTGAACGATTGCATCGGCTTGCGTCTTCCCGTGTGTTGACAAGCCCCATGAATCTGATCGACGATAAGCGCATGGCGCTTGCGATGGAAGAACGCGCGCTTTGTGATCGTATGTCAGCGCTTCTGATGCGAAAGGAAAAAGCGTTTGCATCATATGATGCGGCGCTTCGCTCCCATATGGACGCAGTGCTTGCCTCAAAACGTGTAAGCTTTGCAAAAAATACGGCAAAGCTCGATGCGCTGAATCCCTTGGCGGTGGTTTCTCGCGGATATAGCGCCGTTTTTGATGAAGAAGGAAAACTGATCAAATCCGTTTCGCAAACGGAAAAAGGAAAAAAGCTTTCCTTTATGCTGACGGACGGACATGTTCACGCAGTTGTGGACGATATTGAAAAAACAAAAGAAGAATAAGAGGTAACATTTTATGGCGGAAAAAAAGAAAATGACCTTTGAAAAGGCACTTGCGCGACTTGATGAGATCGTTCGTGCGATGGAAAGCGGTGACGCAATGCTGGATAAATCGCTTGCGCTTTTTGAAGAAGGTGTGGGGCTTGTCAAATATTGCTCGGAGGCACTCGATGCGGCAGAGCAAAAGGTGAAGATCCTGCAAAAAGGCGAAAACGGTGAGATCGCCGAAGAAATCTTTGAAGAAAACGAATAAGGATACAAAGATATGGATATCAAAAAAATGCTCGCGGACAACGCGGCTCTTACAGAAAATGTGCTTTCTCATAATTTGGAAACGGAGGATACCGCTCTTTCCGTGCTTTATGAAGCTATGCGATACAGCACACTTGCGGGTGGAAAACGAATCCGTGCTACGCTTGTTTTGGAATTTTGCCGTTTGTTTGGCGGTAGGGACGAAGCGGCACTTCCGTTTGCCTGCGCGATCGAATGTGTTCATGCTTCTTCTCTCATTCATGATGATATGCCCTGCATGGATAATGATGAACTTCGCCGCGGAAAACCGACCAATCATATCGTTTTTGGTGAAGATATCGCTTTGCTTGCAGGCGATGCGCTAATTACGCGCGGTTATGAGCTTGCGGCGAGAAATCGCTTTGTAGCGCCTGAAACCGCACTCTCGGCAACGGCGATGCTTTTACGTGATGCCGGTGCTTTCGGCATGATGGGCGGACAACAGATTGACCTTCTCGGTGAAAAAGATCCTGTGGATTTCCCTCTACTGCTGAAAATGCATGCGAAAAAGACGGGCGCGCTCATTCGTGCTTCTGCTTGTCTTGGTTGCCATGCGGCAGGTATTTCGGATTTTAATGACGTTCGCATGAAAGCGGCGATCGCTTACGCAGAGGGGATCGGCCTTGCTTTTCAGATCGTGGACGATATTCTCGATGCGGTGGGCGATGAAAAAACGCTCGGCAAAAAAACACAGATGGATACCGCAATGAATAAAACGACGTTTTTGCGTTTTATGGATATCGATGCGGCGCGTGATTATGCTAAAGATGTAACAGAAAAAGCCATCAACGCTGTTAGTGGCTTTGAAAACAGCGAACGCCTTGTGGCACTTGCAGCGTATCTGCTTGCACGTACGCATTAAAGGAAGGACGCAATTTTATGAAAATTATGATCATTGGATACAGCGGAAGCGGGAAATCGACACTTGCGTCCCTTTTTTCAAAAAAATATGATCTGCCGCTTTTGTATCTGGATACCACGCATTTTCTACCCGGTTGGGTGATCC
>JBGVIG010000050.1:0-1522 GCA_045122995.1 Eubacteriales bacterium
TTCCGGTACGGAAAACGTGATCGGTATGGCAGGATTCGGTGCAGCAGCGACAGAAACTTTCGCAAAATTTTCAAATCTCCAAGTTTCTTTTCTTGCGCTTCGCTCTCGCTTGGAAAACGGTATCGCTCAGCTTGCTAACGATGACTTGCATATAAATACGCCTAAAACGTCAACGATCGCGAATCACATCGTCAGCCTCACCGTGCGTGGGATCCGAAGCGAAACGCTTCTTCACAGCCTTTCGGCAGAGGGTGTTTACGTTTCCAGCGGTTCTGCCTGCTCCTCGAATACGGGACACGCAAGCTACGTTCTTCATTCGTTTGGGCTTTCCGATGCCGATGCTGACTCTACGATCCGTATTTCTTTCGGAAATCAAACAACGGAAGAGGATATCGATGCATTGCTTACCGCATTGCAAAATAGTCTTGCAAGACTTGCCAGAACCACAAAAAGAAGATAAAAACAATTTGATGATAAAAAGGCAAACCAGATGAAACACGAATTCATTACAAAAAGCACAACAGAAACTGAAAATATCGGTCGTGAATTTGCCAAAGCACTAAAACCCGGTGATTTTGTTGCCATGTTCGGTGATCTTGGCGCAGGAAAAACGGCGTTTGTTCGCGGTGCAATGCAATATCTTGCCCCCAGCGCAAGACCGCAAAGTCCGACGTACACCATCGTCAATGAATATCCCGGCAGAATCCCCGTCTACCATTTCGATATGTATCGTATCGACGATGAAGATTCCCTCTATTCCACGGGATATTACGATTACACCGAAAGCGAAGGCATTTGTTTTGCGGAATGGTGTGAAAAGATCATTCCCTATCTCCCACCTTCCTATTTCATCATTAAGATTGAAAAAATCGCCAATGACGTCGATAGTCGTCGCATCACGATTTCAAAAAACACAGAGGTGTGAAAGGAGAGCGTTTATGAAAATACTTGCAATTGATACATCTGCACTGGTCGCATCGGCGGCACTTTGTGAAGACGATACGCCGATTGCCATCTATTCACAGAAAGCAGGCCTCAATCACAGCGGAACCATGCTGCCTATCGTGAAAAACGTCTTGGAAAACACCGGTGTTGAAATCGATGATGTTGATATGCTTGCTGTTTCCGCAGGACCGGGTTCCTTTACGGGAATCCGCATCGGTATCGCAACGATCAAGGGGCTCGGATTTGGAAAAAATAAAATCTGTGTAGGCGTTTCCACATTGGAAGCTATGGCAAGAAATATTGCGGATTTTTGCACAGATGCGCTGATCTGCCCCGTGATGGACGCACGACGCGGTCAGCTTTACAACGCTGTTTTTGAATTGCACAGCGGTGAGTTGATCCGCTTAGCAGAAGATCGCCTCATTGATGCAAAAACGCTTGCCGAAGAACTTGCTTCTTATGATAAGCCCGTCTATTTTGTTGGTGACGGTTATGATATCATGGCGCGTATGACACTCCCCTATCATCGACCGACACCTAAAAATGCCCGTTGGCAAAGCGGCTACGGCGTTGCCAT
>JBGVIG010000051.1:0-7062 GCA_045122995.1 Eubacteriales bacterium
GATCCGTTCTTCTCGTTATAACATCAACTCCATCGCGAAAAAATATGGTGGCGGCGGTCATGAAAAAGCCAGCGGTGCTACACTTAAAAATCGTGAAGAAGCGATGGCTATGCTGAAAGATCTTGAAGAATTAATGGAGGACTAATGATGAATATCGAAGCAATGACAAAAATTTTAGAAAAGATCAAGGAATATCAAAAAATTATCCTTTTCCGCCATAAGCGTCCCGATGGTGACGCCGTTGGCTCCACCAAAGGCTTGCGTGAAATTTTGCGTCTTTCTTTCCCTGAAAAGGAGATCGTTCTTTTGAATTGTGATTATTCCGATTACGTTGGTTTTCTTGGTGGGGAAGACGAGGCAAAACCCGATGAATATTACAGCGATGCGCTCGGCATCGTTTTGGATACCGCGACGACTGAACGCATTTCCAATCCCAAATATGCACTTTGCCGTGAGCTTGTGAAGATCGACCATCATATCGACGTTTCTCCCTATGGCGATCTTGCGTGGGTAGAAGAAGAGCGTTCTTCCACTTGTGAAATGGTTGCCGCTTTTTATGAGGCATTCCGCGAAGAGCTTGTGATCAATGAGGAGGCGGCAAAATATATCTACACAGGTATGGTTACAGACTCAGGCAGATTTCGTTTCCGTTCGGTTTCGGGGGATACGATGCGTCTGGCAGGTATGCTTCTTGATGTCGGTGTGGATACGGATACCTTGTATGCACATCTTTATCTCAAAGATTTTGATTCTTTGAAGTTCCAGGCATATATTTATAAACGCTTGAAGATCACGGAAAACGGTGTGGTTTATCTTTACGTTGACCGCGCGATGCAGAAAAAATTCGGTCTTTCCGGCGAAGAAGCAGGTGCTTCCGTTTCCTATATGGATTCGATCAAAAACAGCCTCATCTGGATCGCTTTCATTGAAGGCGCGGATAAATCCATTCGTGTGCGTTTGCGCTCCCGCTTTGTGACGATCAATGCGCTTGCGGAAAAATATCATGGCGGTGGACATGCTTCGGCAAGCGGTGCTACTGTTTACAGCAAAAAAGAAATGAAAGCGCTGATCGCAGATGCAGATGCACTTCTCGGTGAATATAAAAAGACGAATGAGGGCTGGTTATGAGAATATTGATTGCCAATGATGATGGTGTTTCTTCTCCTGCGCTTCCGCATCTTGTGCGATGGGCGAAAAAATACGGCGAGGTGACCGTGGTGGTGCCGAAATTTGAACAGAGCGGCATGAGCCAAGCCATTGATTTTCGCCGTGTAACGGAGATCAAAAAGGTGATGATCGCACCGGATATCGAAGTATATTCCATGGATTCCACTCCTGCCGATTGCGTGCGCTTTGGTGTGACAGGACTTGGCGCGGACTATGATCTTGTCATTTCCGGCGTGAATCTGGGGCTCAATCTCGGGGAAGATATTGCCTATTCGGGGACGGTCGGCGTGATCCAGGAAGGTGCGCGCCTTGGGATCCGAGGGATCGCTTTTTCTGCTGAACCCCACGATTATGAAGCGGCAATCGCGCAGATGGATCATGTCATGGACTTTATTTTTGAAAACGATCTTTTTGCGGAAAATAGTCTTTACAACGTGAATATTCCGAAAGAGAGCAAAGGTTTTCGCATCACGCGCCAAGGCGGTATGTTTTATTCCGATGCGTTTGTTTGCAAAGGAAATGATATGTATATTCAAGTGGGTGAGCCTGTGGAATCAAAGGATAAAGATCCTTCGATTGATATCAACGCATACCGAAGCGGTTACATATCCATAACCCCCATCGCATGGGAAAAAACAGCGTTTTCTGCATTTGAAAAGCTTCGTTACAAATTTCATTGATAAAATGATAGAAAAAGGACAGAGATCTGAAGATCTCTGTCCTTTTTGATTTTTGGATATAAATCTTATTCTGCAGCGGCAACGGTGGGAACGATCACGCAACCGGAATCGAATTCAACAGTGCCTTTGAAGTTTTTGATCTTACCGTAAACGGTGATGGTCTGACCAACTGCAAGTTCAGCCGCGCCTTCGCCTTTGAGGCGGTAGCACATGATCGCTTTATCAGCCATTTCACCAACCTGAATGGTAACGGTGATGTTGCCATACTGTTCGCTGTAAGGAGTGTCGATGGTGGTGATCACACCGGTAAGGGTACATTTTGCTTCCATAGCGGTGTTTTCTGCGAGAGCGTAAGCTTCGTCAACGATCTCTGCAGCGGATTTTGCAGCATCGAGTGTGCAACCGGAGTCAAATTCAACGGTACCCTTGAAGTTTTTGATCGCACCTGTTACGGTGATGTTATCGCCAACTGCGAGGTCAGCCGCGCCTTCGCCTTTGAGGCGGTAGCACATAATGGGCTTATCGGACATATCGCCAACAACGATGGTAACGGTGATGTTGCCGTACTGTTCGCTGTAAGGAGTGTCGATGGCGGTGATCACACCGGAGAGTGTGTATTTGCCGGGGATTGCTTCGCCTGCGTTGAGTGCATATGCAGCATTGACAACGTCAGCTTCTGTAGCAAGAGCGGAAAGGCTGATTGCATAAGTTTTGGTTACGGTTTCAGCACCGCAAGTAGCGGTAAGGGTAAGAGTTGCGGTTACAGGAGCTTCGGGAACGGTTACAACGAGGTTTGCGCCGTCAACAACTGCGTTTTCGTTGTCAGAAGTCCAAGCATAAGTAACGTCGCTGTAGGTTGCGCCGGTCTGAGGAAGAGCGATGGTGGTGTTTTCGGAAATTACGCCTGCGATTTCAACAGTGCCAACTTCCATTTCAAGTTTTTCAGAAGCGCTTCTTTCAGGAAGCTTGAAGTTTGCGAGTGCATTTGCATCTGCAGGAACGAGATAGAAGTTGCCGCTGTAAAGAGAAACGATACCGGTGATATCAGCGGTATAACCGAAGTTTTCGGTGTGAGCTGCGATGAAAGCAGCCTGTTCATCTTTGGTGATACAGTTGTTGGAGGAGGAGATACGAATGTAGGATTCTTTGCCGCCAAGGGAGAATTTGTAGTAGCCGCTAGCGGTTTCCTGACCGGTGATTTCAGCGCCCTTGATGGTAACGAGCATTGCCTGTCTGTCAACGAGTGCTGCGTCGGAAAGCTTTTCTGCGTTCTTGTAGATTTCAGTGTAATCTACGGGTGTAACTTCCTTGATGGTGGAATCGAGAATCGTGATGGCAGCGTTTACCACTTCATACATGCCGTTGTAAGTATCTTTTGTGCCTGCTGCTTCTATAGTCATACCAACCTTGATGCCGAGGTCAGCTTCAGGATCTTTTGCGTCAACAAGACCGTAAACATAGTAACCGCCTTCGTTCTTTTCGTCCTGAATGTAAATACCGTTGCCGCTGGAACCATTGGATTTGGAGAAGATACCGGCAACAACGCCCTTTACAACAACAGTGGAATCATCTTCTGCTGCTGCATATTCTGCATAGGAGAAAACTTTGTATGCGGGAATGGTGCGAGCGAATGTTTTTTCTACGGATTTGCCTGCTTCATTTTTGATGCTGGCAGTCAATGTGTAAGCAACTTCAGCTTCGGTTTTTTCGTTGATGTCAACGAGATAGAAGCCGTCTTTTTCACTTGCTTTGATGGTAACTTCTTCGGAATCGACAGTCCAATCAACAGTGTAAAGTACGCCGTCTACCATGACGCGACCTGCAACTTCAAAGTCGGAGGGGGTAACGGTGGCATCGTTTTTGTAAAGGTTGAAAAGATAATCACCTGCTGCAACGAGGCTTTCATCTGTGCCGCAAGCGGCAAAAGCGGTAAGGCAAAGTGCCAAAACCATGATAATCGAGATCAGCTTTTTCATAATATCTCCTTTTGATGTTTAATCATGAATTGTAATATCGTTGATAGAGAAAACTTTGATCTGGTAATCGCCGTCGAAGCGGTCGACAAGACCTTTGACGTCGATCGTTTTGTTTTCAAAAAGCTCTGCGGTGATGATTTTACCTTCCGCGTCACGCAGGACGATCGTGCGAACGGCGATTTCCGTGCCGTCCACCTCACAGGTCAGTGTCATCGCACCATTGGAGGAGCTTTCTTCGTTTTGTGTGGTGTAAATACTCTTCACACGGAGATCTTTCATCTCCACAGAAGTGTAGAGCGCAAGCTCGGCGTAGTCAAAATCCTTAGTTTCGTCACCGACGGTAACTTGGATTTTTTCGCCTGTGAAGGTTTTAGCCGTTGTAAGCTTATAGCTGGGGGCGTGACCTTCACTGATTTTTTGAATATTATTGGGATCCGTGGGGCGCATGGGGGAATATTCAAGCCCCGAAACCTGATAGGAATCGCCTGTTTCGTAATACTGAACAGTACCGACGATGCGCACGCGGTTACCAACGGAGAGGATCTGAAGTCCCGTGCCGTTGAGTGCATAGCCGTAATAAACGGTCATACCGTAATAAAGATCGGTTTCGGGATCATATTCCTCAACGTAAACGGTGTTATTGCTGTTTTTGGTGACAACACCTTCAAACGCAACTTTCGTGCCGTCATATTCCGTAACGTGGCAACGAAGCTCCTTGAGCGTCAGCTCTGCCGCTTCACCGTAGGGGAAGTTCGGGTCTTTAGTTCCGGAATAAACGTGGAGCTTTTGTGTTCTGGCTTGGGCGATCGCTGCCATGCAAATGTCGCCGTAACGGTTGTTTGCGGAATTGGAAGCGATGGCAAGACCATTTTGCAGGATCTCAATGTTCAGGTTGCGGTATTCTGCGGAATCTGCGGTCTTATACCAAACCCAGACGAGATATCTACCGCCCGTGGAATCCACGTTCCATTTGCTATCGTCCGATTCGAGAATGATCGAGGTGGCGGAAGTAAGCTTCTCTTTGGTGAAGTTTGCTGCCGCTTTGCCCCATTCTTCGATCTTGCCGGTGGATTCCGGTGTGTTGATGGCAAGGTATCTTGCTTTCAGCACGTCGCCCTCCATTCCGGCGGAATCGGGAACGAAAAAGTGTGTGGTGTCACCATCAATAAAAGCTTTCACGGTGACTTCTGCCTTGCGCGTTTCAGAGGACATATTGAGTTTAACTTCTGCGGCATAGTCCAACACCACCGGTTCATCCGGGGTGTCGGGTGTGCCACAAGAAGCAAAGATGCCGAGCGCAAGACAAAATACCAAAACAAGGGATAAAATACGAAGGGATTTCATCGGTGATTAGCCTGCTTGATAGATACATTCGGAAACAGCATCTTCGAATGCTTTTTCGATCATCTTATCAACGCCATTGGGCGCTTCGGAAGAGAAGCACTTCTGCATGAGAAGACCTACCTGGTCACGTGCATCGGAAGAACCGTTGAATGCGGGAGATGTGTAGTAAGCAGATTCCTGTTCAAGACATACTTTTGCGGAGAGTGCGGAAATGAAGTCGCCGCCATTTGCTTTGTCAAGGAATTCGGTTTTGTAAATTTCGTTTTCACCAACGGATTTGATTACGGGAACGTAACCGGAAGCCATGGAGAATTCTGCCTGGAATTCAACGGAGGTGGTGAGATATTTTACGAAGAGCCAAGAAGCGATAACTTCCTGTGCATTTGCCTTTTTGAAGATGCAGAGGGAAGGACCCTGAGAGATAACCTTAGGTTCTGCAGGATTTACCTGAGGAATGGTGGTGATTGCTACGTCAAAAGGATATGCTTCGTTTACTTTGTCAGGGCGCTGGTGTGTCGCACCTGCGGAGGAACCGATGGACATATAGCTCTTGATGCCGTCCTGTGCCTTGAAGAGATCGGAGGTGTAACCGCCGGAGAGCTCTTTTGTGGTTACGTAACCTTTCTGATACCATTCACGGAAACGAGTAACGAATTCACGGTTGGTTTCGTTGTCAAAGAGGAAGTGGTCACCGGTTGCGCTGGTGTAGTCGGAGCCGTACTGTTCGCACATGGTGATGAACCAGTTGGATTCACTGTCATAACCGAGAGGAATGCAGTTCGGGTCGATCTGCTTGATCTTTGCGCAAAGAGCTTCCATTTCGTCCCATGTCTTGGGAGGTGTCAAGCCGTTTGCATCGAAGAAGGTTTTGTTGTAGTAAAGAACTTCGGTGGATTTGGAAAGAGGAAGTGTATACATCTTGCCATCACCGAACTGTTTGCCTTCTTCATAGTAACCGGTGATGAAGTCGGAAATCTGTTCTTCGGTAAGACCGAGTGTTTCGGTTGTGCCATCAGCACGAGTGATTTCGATATCACTTGCGATGAGCGAGTCAAGCGTTGCTACCGCTTTTGCGAGGTTATACATCGCAACGTGATCGGGATAGCAATAAGCGATGTGAGGCTGATTGCCGATGGTGATCTCGGTTTCGATCTGGCTGCGTACGTCATCATAGCCGCCGACCTGCTCGTGTTCGATGTGAATGTTGGGGTAGAGTTTGTTGAATTCTACAATGTAACTTTCAAGAACATCACGAAGGTTGGAACCCATGGTGTGATAGAATTTGATCGTTACTTCGCTTCCGTCGTAACCGTTTTCGGGGATCACAAGATCAGTGGCAACGTTGGTGTTTCCACAGCCTGCGAATGCGAAGCAGTTGACACAGAACGCAAGAAGCATGAGGATTGCGACAAGCACTCTTTTCATAGGTGAAATATCCTTTCTTGAATAAATAATATTGTTAACCGCACACGCGGCGTATTAACCTTTGATACCGCTGCGGGAAACGCCCTTCATGATATATTTTCTCAGGAAAATAAACACAAGGAACAGCGGGAGGGAAACGATCGCAACTGCCGCCATCTGCACAGGGATATTAACGTCGCCTGTGGATTCGGTGAAGGCATTTCTCAGACCGTTTGTGATGAGGCGGTATTCTTCTTTGTTGGCAACAAGACGCGGCCAAACGTAAGAGTTCCAAGCACCCATCATTTTGAGGATCGTGATCGAGATCAGCGTAGGGAGCGAGAGCGGGATCATGACCTTCCAGAGATATTTCAGATCGCTTGTCCCATCGACCTTTGCCGCAAGGTAAAGCTCATTGGGGATCTGCATGAAGTTTTGCTTCAGAAGATAGATGTAAAATACGCTGACGAGGAACGGAACGATCAGAACGG
>JBGVIG010000052.1:0-1114 GCA_045122995.1 Eubacteriales bacterium
TCTCGGCAGAGCCGGTGATGAGATCATCAACCAAATGGCAAAATGGCAAGCGATGAGCGGCGGCTCGTTGCAATTGCCTCTCGTTCTTCGCATGCCCGTGGGTTATCGCTACGGCGCACAGCACAGCCAGGATCTCACCGCACTCGTTGCTCACATTCCGGGACTAAAAGTGATCGCACCTGCAACCCCTTACGATGCGAAAGGCCTTATGACTGCAGCACTTAACGGCACAGATCCCGTGATCTGTGTAGAAAGTCAGCGCATTTATGACATCGGTGAAGAATTCCAAGAAGGTGGTGTTCCCGCAGAATCGTATGAAATCGAGATCGGGGAACCCGATATCAAAAAAGAAGGTGACGATGTCACGATCCTCTCCATTGGTGCTGCACTTTATCGTGCGATGGACGCGGCAAAAATTCTTGCAGACAAATACGGCATTTCCGCAGAAGTGATTGACGCACGTTCCATCGTTCCCTTCAATTATGAAAAAGTGATCGCTTCTCTCAAAAAGACAGGTAAAATCGTTATCGTCGGTGATGCTGTTGAGCGTGGCTCTGTCATGCGCGATATGGCATCCAACATCGCAGAGATCGCGTTCGATTCTCTCGATGCACCGCCCGTTGTTATCGGCGCACGCAATCACATCGTGCCGCCTCATGAGCTTTGCCGCGATTATTTCCCCAGTGCGGAATCCATTCTCGATGCGATCCATACAAAGCTCATTCCGCTTTCCGGTCACAACGCAAAACATGATTTCTCCTCCGAGGAACGCCTTCGCCGCATGAAAAACGGCGTGTGAAGTGAGGCGCCACCTCAAGCTCCGGCAAGGACTCTGCCCTTGCAACCCGCAAAGGGACTCGTCCCTTTGAACCCGATGAAGTGAATATATCATAAAACGCGTAGAATTTCATTCGTGGTGTAACTCAAAAAAGGAGGTGTACTTATGGACGATCGGATTTTGCAAATTCGACAAGCGGAAAATGCTTTTGATCTTATATTTTCAAAAGAAACCCGTTTTTCCACTCATCTATATAAACAACAAGATGATAAACTGCCCGATATGTACGATCACAATGCGTTCATTACCAACGGTATCCCAACAGAAGCTGAACTT
>JBGVIG010000053.1:0-2363 GCA_045122995.1 Eubacteriales bacterium
TTCCGAGATGAGAATGGTAATCCACACCGTAAAACAAATCAAAAACACAATCATCATGTGATGCTACACTAAAAAGACCGCTCATAATATCCCTCTTTTCATAAATGAAAATAAAAAAATACACTTTTATTATATCATACATATTTGAGCGGTGCAATAGTGATACTGAACGAATTTATGTTTTTTGGTGCGTGAAATTTGTAAAAGTTTTGCATGAAAAAACGGTTGTCCGTTGGGACAACCGTGAGTATGTTTACATGATCTGTGCCGCAGCTTTTTTGCGCGCGAGAACACGCCAAAGGATAAAGAGCGCGATGAAAAGAACGCCGTGAACGAGAGCGAGGATACCGAAGAGCATGAGATTTTCACACATTGCGTTCCATGCGACCATTATGATATCGGTCGCGGCTTCAGTAGCCGTACCGAAGGAATCAGCAAGCATTTCCTGCACAAGCGCTGTGGGGAAGACCAAAGAGGAAGTACTGAGAAGCAAAGCACCGTAGCCGATTGCCATAATACCGCTGATGAGGAGCGGTCTTCGAATGCTCCATGTGAGGAGAGCAGAGATGCCAAAGAAGAGGAGGAAAGAATCGCAGATCATAGCAATGAAAACAGGACTTTTCAAAAATGCCAGCACTTCAGAAATAATTTGCATCAAAGCTTCCATTTCTGAAATCTCAGTTTCCGCTTCCGTTTGGGAATCAGCGTCCACGGGGGCGTAGTCGATATCGGGATCTTCCATGGGGAGATCTTCCGTGGAAAGACCTGCAGCGCCGAGATATTGGTTCAAAAGGCTGTTGAGCGCTTCGTTATTCGATTCCACGATCGACGCCATCAGCTCGGAATAGGAAGCACCGTGTTCAGGAACTTCCACACCGAAGTCTTCCGTATAAGAGGAGATCGCCTCATAAATGTCGTCATAAGAAAGATCGAATTTGTCTGCGGTGTTTTCAAGGATCGTATCAAAGGTTTCCGTATTTTCCGTAAACATATCGGAAACTTTTTCTGCGACATCAATTTCTGCCGGTGTTTCATTGCTTTCGAGCATATTCATGATGTAATCGGAAGCCACATCAGAAATCACGTTTTTGAATTCTTCTGTGTTCAAGATCTCATCGATCACCTCTGCCACAGCTTCTTCTTCCATGGCGGGAACTTCTGCAGGAAGATTTGCGGAGAGCTGTTCGGTGAGGCTTGCGGAAACAGAGGTTGCGATCTGGTCGGTCATCTCGCCGTAAAGCGCTTCGTTGTCAAGAAATGCTTCCGTGATGTCGGAAATGGTCTGTTTATTCACGGCACGCGCCGTACCGTGTGCGAGTGCGAGTCCGAAAATTTCCAGCGTGAATATGAGAGCAAGCAACACACTGAAAACGGTACCAATGGCTCTATAAATTTTCATAGATAAAAATGTCCTTTCAAAAAATTCAAATGCGATATCAATATAACACAAATTTCTTTCTTTGTCAATGAAAACAGCACCGCAAACGTTCGCAGTGCTGTCAATATTTTTTCTTAATCAAGCTTAAAGATTTCTTTGGCATTTTTCACTTCGTTTTCACAGAAAACATCGTAATCCACGCCGAGGAGTTCAGCGGCTTTTTCTGCGGTGAAGTGCATATAACCGCTGTGATTGGTCTTTCCTCTTTTGGGGACGGGCGCAAGATAAGGGCAATCCGTTTCCACAAGGATACGGGAAAGCGGCGTCGCAATCACGGAATCAAGCACTTTGGAAGCGTTTTTGAACGTGATCACACCGGAAAAGGAAATATACCAACCCATTTTGATATATTCTTTCACTTGTTCTGCGGAAGCACTGCAACTGTGCAGAATACCGCGTACTTTTCCTGCATATTCGCGGATAATATCCATCGTATCACCATGTGCATCGCGATCGTGAATGAGAACGGGTTTTCCTGTTTTCGCGGCAACGTCCATCTGTGCGCGGAAAAGTTTGATCTGGGTGTCACGATCTGCAAAATCGTAATAATAATCAAGTCCGATCTCGCCGAGGGCGATCACTTTTTCCGCTTGAAGAAGTGCTTCCAACTCGGTCATCGCGTCATCAAGATTTTCCACTTTTGCCGCTTCATGAGGGTGAATCCCGGCAGAAGCGTACATGCCGTCCCATTTACCGGCAAGGTCAATGCAGTTTTTTGTGTCGGCAAGGTCGGTTGCCACTGTCAGAATGTGGCTGACATCACCTTCAAAGACGGAGGAAAGAAGGGCGGTGTCGCCAAGGAGTCTTTCGTCCGTGTAATGGGCATGTGTATCAAAAAGCTTTGCCATATCAGTGGATTCTGCTGCCCACAGCTTCATCGGGATAGAATGCGATGGAAGCTGCACCGTCGAGGGTATCTGCGGCG
>JBGVIG010000054.1:0-2507 GCA_045122995.1 Eubacteriales bacterium
CAACGTCGAGGTAGAGAGGTTCACCGAGAGAGCCGGGTTCTTTGGTTCTGTCAAGAACAGCAACCTTAGTGGCGGTCTTCGGAAGAGCAGCAATGAGTTTTTCAGCAACGAAAGGTCTGTAAAGACGAACTTTAATAAGACCGACTTTTTCGCCCTTAGCGTTGAGGTAGTCGATAACTTCTTCGATGGTGTCACAAACGGAACCCATAGCAACGATTACGCGATCTGCGTCTTCAGCGCCGTAGTAGTTGAAGAGGTCATAGTTGGTGCCGATCTTAGCGTTGATCTTGCCCATGTATTCTTCAACGATAGCGGGGATTGCATCGTAGTAGGGGTTGCTTGCTTCTCTGTGCTGGAAGAAGATATCACCGTTTTCCGCAGAACCGCGGAGAGCGGGGTGGTTAGGATTGAGAGCGTGTGCGCGGAATGCAGCAACAGCATCTTTATCGAGCATTTCTTCGAGGTCAGCGTAGTCCCAAGCTTCGATCTTCTGGATTTCGTGAGAAGTACGGAAACCGTCAAAGAAGTTGAGGAAGGGAACTCTGCCCTTGATTGCAGCAAGGTGAGCAACAGGACCAAGGTCCATGATTTCCTGAGGGTTAGATTCTGCGAGCATTGCAAAACCGGTCTGACGGCAAGCATAAACGTCGCTGTGTTCGCCGAAAATGTTGAGGGCGTGGGAAGCTACGTTACGAGCAGAAACGTGGATAACAGCAGGGAGGAGTTCGCCTGCCATTTTGTACATGTTCGGGATCATGAGAAGAAGACCCTGAGATGCGGTATAAGTTGTGGTAAGAGCGCCGGCAGCGAGAGAGCCGTGAACAGCACCTGCAGCACCTGCTTCGGACTGCATTTCCATAACTTTTACTTTTTCACCGAAAACGTTCTGCAAACCGGTTGCAGACCATGTGTCGGTCATTTCAGCCATAGGGCTGGAAGGAGTGATCGGGTAGATAGCGGCAACTTCCGTAAACGCGTAAGAAACGTGCGCGGCGGCGGTGTTACCGTCCATCGAAATCTTTTTTCTTTCCATTGGATTGTTACCTCCGTTATTTTGGATTTATACATATATCATAACACTAAATCACAAAAAAGTAAAGACATATTGCCTAAAAAAAGCGAAAAATCTCTGTATTTATTTCAAAAATTTTCTTTATGAGGGCAAGGCTGCTGTCCTTGCGTCCTGCCAAGGGACATTGCCTCTTGGAATCCCCATGAGGGTAGCCAAAAGAGAAAATGATGCGAAAAAAAGAGCCGTGACAAAATCACAGCTCTGATTTTCTGTTTTTAACAAACGATATTAGCCACCGAGTTTAGCGGAGTTGATCTTCACGCCGGGGCCCATAGTGGAAGCGATTACGCAGCTCTTGATGTACTGGCCTTTAGCAGCAGCGGGTCTTGCTTTGATAACAGCATTCATAAGAGTGTTGAAGTTATCAGCGAGCTTTTCTGTGCCGAAGGATGCTTTACCGATGGGGCAGTGAATGATGTTTGTTTTGTCAAGACGGTATTCGATCTTACCAGCTTTAGCTTCGTTAACAGCTTTAGCAACGTCCATGGTAACAGTACCAGCCTTGGGGTTAGGCATAAGACCCTTCGGACCGAGGACTTTACCGAGTCTACCGATAACACCCATCATGTCGGGAGTTGCGATAACAACGTCGAAATCGAACCAGTTTTCGGTCATGATCTTCTGAACGAGATCGGTGTCGCCAACGTAGTCAGCGCCTGCAGCTCTTGCAGCTTCAGCTTTGTCACCCTTAGCGAAAACGAGGGTTCTTACAGTTTTACCAGTACCGTGGGGAAGAACAACAGCACCGCGAACCTGCTGGTCTGCGTGACGGCTGTCTACACCAAGTCTGATGTGAAGTTCGATGGTTTCATCGAATTTTGCTTTAGATGTCTGGCAAACGAGTGCGATCGCTTCGTCAGCATCGTAAAGTCTTGCTTTTTCGATAAGCTTTGCGCTATCCTGATATTTCTTACCTTTAAACATTTCAGTTACTCCTCCTCAAAATCAGTCAGTAACGGTAACGCCCATGCTGCGAGCGGTACCGGCAACCATGCTCATAGCAGCTTCAACGGAAGCAGCATTGAGGTCAGGCATTTTGGTTTCAGCGATTTTTCTAACCTGTTCTTTTGTGATGGAAGCAACCTTAGTCTTGTTAGGAGCGCCGGATGCGGTTTCGATACCTGCAGCTTTCTTGATAAGAACTGCTGCGGGGGGAGTCTTAGTGATGAAAGAGAAGGAACGGTCAGCGAAAATAGTGATAACAACAGGAATGATAAGACCCATGTCGTTCTTTGTACGTTCGTTGAATTCCTTTGTGAAAGCAGCGATGTTAACGCCGTGCTGACCGAGAGCCGGACCTACAGGCGGCTGGGGAGTAGCTTTGCCGGCGGGAAGCTGCAATTTAACGTATGCTACAATTTTCTTTGCCATGATTTATACCTCCGAATGTGGTGTTTGCCGGGAGAATTCAGATAAATTTTTCTCCCTCCCACAA
>JBGVIG010000055.1:0-4898 GCA_045122995.1 Eubacteriales bacterium
GCTTTGGTGATCTGCATGGTGCTCTGCACGCTTTTCATGCGCGCCTTGATATCATTCATAGATGCGCCTGCCATACGACCACTCCTTTATGCTTTTGCGAGAAACTTTTCTTTGCAAGCAAGAATTGCCGCGCGAAGTTCCTCTGTTGTTTCATCGTTAAGTGTACCCGTATCTCGAATAGATGCCAAAAGATCTTCTTTGGTTGCAACCAAATATTCGCAAAGTTCCTGTTCGAAGGAACGAATATCGGGAATCTCAATATCCTTCAGCAAGTTATTGACAACGGCGTAAATGATAGCGACCTGAAGCTCGACAGCCATCGGAGTGTTTCTGTCCTGCTTGAGAACTTCTACAATACGCTGGCCCTGTTCCAAGCGTGCTTTGGTGTCTGCGTCAAGATCAGAGCCGAATTGTGCAAATCCCTGTAATTCACGATACTGCGAATAAAGAAGCTTCAAAGCACCCGATACTTTTTTCATTGCTTTGATCTGCGCACTGCCGCCAACACGGGATACGGAGATACCGGGGTTTACAGCAGGACGTACACCTGCGTGGAAAAGCTCGGTTTCAAGGAAGATCTGTCCGTCAGTGATCGAAATTACGTTTGTCGGAATATATGCAGAAACGTCACCCGCTTGCGTTTCAATGATCGGAAGCGCTGTGAGCGAGCCGCCACCACATTCGGGAGCAAGACGCGCCGCACGTTCCAAAAGACGGGAGTGAAGGTAGAAAACGTCACCGGGATATGCTTCTCTGCCCGGAGGTCTGCGGATCAAAAGAGAAAGCGCGCGATAAGCAACCGCATGCTTGGAAAGATCGTCATAGATAATAAGCACGTCTTTGCCTTTGTCCATGAAATATTCGCCCATCGCACAACCAGAGTAAGGCGCGATATACTGGAGCGGCGCGGAGTCGGAGGCTGTTGCACAGACAACGATGGTGTAATCCATCGCGCCATTTTTATAAAGTGTATCTACTACGTTGGTAACGGTAGATTGTTTTTGACCAATTGCCACGTAAATACAAATAACGTCTTTGCCTTTTTGGTTAATGATCGTATCGGTAGCGATCACGGTCTTACCCGTTTGGCGGTCACCAATGATAAGCTCACGCTGACCTCTTCCGATCGGAATCATGGAGTCGATCGCCTTGATTCCCGTTTGGAGCGGCACGGAAACGGACTTTCTTTCGATAATACCGTAAGCTTTTCTTTCGATCGGGCTATATTCCACTGCTTCAATGGGACCTTTCGCGTCGACAGGCTGACCGAGTGCATTGACGACTCTGCCGATGAGCTTTTCACCGACGGGTACGGAAACGACTCGTCCTGTGCGTTTGACAACGCTTCCCTCGCTGATACCGACATCATTACCGAGAAGTACCGCGCTTACAAACGTTTCTTCTAAGTTCAGTGCCATACCATAAGTTCCGTTAGCAAATTCCAAAAGCTCATTGGCTTTGCATTTTTCAATACCATGAACCTTAGAAATACCGTCACCGACAGAAATAACGTAGCCAATTTCGTCCTGCTTTGTTTGATTGGAATAGTTTTTGATCTGTTCTTTTATAATCTTGCTGATGTCATCTAATTTAGACTGCATCTTATCACCAACTTTATCTATGGATTCAAATTAAATTACAATGTTCTTCAGGCTCTTTTCAAAGCTTTCAAGTCGCTTTTGCACAGAGCCGTCAAGCTGAATTCCCGCATAGCGTAATTTCACGCCGCCGAGAATGGTTTTGTCAATGGTGTTTTTTATGATGATCTTTTTACCCGTTTGCGATTCCAGTTTTTTCGTCATTGCCGCAATTTGTGCTTGCGTCATGGCAACCGCTGTCACAGTTTCCACGCGCTCGATACCACGAGATTCATCATACAATGAAAAATAAGAATCAGCGGCTTTGGGTAAAAGATGAACAGCGCGTTTTTCGCAAAGGATCTTTAAAAAATTAACAAGGATTCCGTTAAGCGAAGAGAACGCTTGATCAATCAATGCGATCTTTTCGCTTTTAGCAAGAGCGGGTGTGTCCAGCAATTTTTCATATTGCGGATTTTGCAGCATGGCATCTTTGGCGATGTGAAGATCCGCAAGAACGGTTTCTGTAATACCTTCTTCTTCCGTCAAAAGAAAAAGCGCTTTTCCATATTCTTTTGCGTCTGTCATGCTTCGTCACCCATGTTTTTGATGAAATCGTCGATCAAAGCGGTATGTTCCTCTTTATTGATGTCGCGTTCGATGACGGCGGCGGCAATGCCGATCGCCATATCGGAAACCTCATCTTTCACTTCATTGATCGCACGTTTCTTTTCCAGTTCCACCTGCTCTTCCGCGCGCTTCAAAGTGCGAGCGGCTTTATCATTTGCCTCACGAAGGATATCTTCTTCGCGAAGCTGTGCGCGACGAACTGCCTTCTTCAGTATTTCTTCGCTCTCTTCGTTTGCACGCTCCATCTTTTCCTCATATTCCGCTTTGAGTGTCATTGCGGCTTGTTGGGAATTTTCTGCGTTTGCGTACATATCGTCGATCTCTTTTTGTCTTGTGTCGATCATTTTCTTAACGGGGACAAAAAGAAGCTTACGAAGGAAGAAATAGAGAATCGCAAGGTTGCACCAAGCAAAGATCATTGTCCAAAAATTGACACCGACAAAGGATTCAAATGCATCAAGTATAGGCATATCCTCTGTGTCCTCCTTTATTCATTGGTTTATAAGATCAGCTGATCTTCATGAACATGAGAAGCAAGGATACAACGAGAGAGTAAATACCCGTGGTTTCCGTGATCGCACAACCGAGGATCATGTTGGTGCGAAGGTTGCTTGCCATTTCGGGCTGACGCGCCATTGCCTCTAAAGCTTTACCGACGGCATTACCTTCACCGATTGCGGGACCGATCGCGCCAAGACCCATGCAAAGACCTGCACCAAGTGCTCTTGCAGCTGCAACAATAGCTGTTTCCATAAAAATTTTCCTCCTGAAAAAATGATATAATATTTTTTGATTTTATTTTGATTCTCCCGCAGCTGTCTTTTCCGGTGGAGGCGGACATGCCGCACCGATATAGACCATCGTGAGCAAAGAGAATACAAGCGCCTGAACAAATCCCGAGAAAAGATCGAAATAAATCGACAAAAATGCGGGAATACCAACCTGAAAGATTGGCGGAAATACCGCAACGATG
Source organism: Eubacteriales bacterium (assembly GCA_045122995.1). Lineage (GTDB taxonomy): Bacteria > Bacillota > Clostridia > Oscillospirales > CAG-272 > QALR01. The sequence continues at coordinate 3,181 of JBGVIG010000055.1, forward strand.
GCATCGGGAAGCCATCCGAATACAAAGTTTGTCAGCGCCGCAAGCGCCGCATAGATGAGCATTGTCAAAACCGAACCGCCAGCAACATTGCCAAAATGACGGAACGCCATGGAAATCGGCGTTGCGATCTCACTGACGATATTCATCGGTGTCATGACGACGATCGGCTCTGTGAAACCCTTAAGCCAAGCTTTGAAACCGAAGTTTTTAATATTGAAATACCATACGAGCAAAGTCGTGACGATAGCCCACGCCAGCGTGACGGAAAGATCTGCTGTTGCGGAACGAAAGATCTGTGTCATGCCGAGAAGTGTACCGAAAACGGACGAAAGAAAGATTGTTCCGATGAATGGTGTGAAATGGGAGTTGTGTTTTCCCATCGTATCTTCCACGAGCCCGTAGAGCATTAAAATGAGCTTCTCAACGATGACCTGCTTGCCGCTCGGTCGTTTGTTGAGATTTCTTGTTAAAACATAACTAAGAACGATCAAGATAATCGTGACCGCAAGCAAGGTAACCATTGTTTGTGTGATATTGATGCCGCCTAAGATGGGAATCGTATAGTATATTTTAGGGCCTGTTACCGAAAGATCCATTTATTGATCACCCTCTTTCTTTTTTTGAAAAATTCGCCAAGTGTGATAATCGGACGGAACATCATAAGCGGGACCAGTGTCGCAATCACATCAAACCAATCAAGCAAGAACGCTGCGACAAGTGCGGCAAGCATCACAAGCATACGAACAAAATAAGATGCTTTGACAGCTTGTTGGATCTTGGCTGAATGTTCTGCGGCAAATTTTTCTGCTTCTTCTTCATTTAGCTCTTGATTTCCGCGAAGTGCCATGACATTGTCAACAGCACGATTGATCGCAACAGAAAGAAAAACAAAGTTGAATATGGTAACGACACTGCCAAGCAAAGCACCTGTTACAACCCGATAGGAAAATCTGTCGATTGCCAAATAAACCCCAATCACAATTAACGAAACAATTGCTTCTCCGATTGTAAGGATCGCATATTCGGAAAAAGGTAAACTTTTCTTTTGCATACACCCTCCTCATTTTTTATTTTTTTGTTCATTTTCCAACCGTTCCAGTCCTGCCATCGCGGTCAGAATAAAGCGAATCATCGAGATAAATCCCACAACAACTCCAAGCATGATCAGGACAATATAAATCCATTGCCCAGCGCCGAGTTTCGTCGTCAAAAGCCATGAAAAAAAGATCATAAGTCCGATGGGAAGAAGCAGGTTGAAAAAGGATTGCACCACGATGTTTATAAGATACATTACGTTCATCAAACGCTTCATGGTATACCTCTGAATTATTCGTCTACTTTTTAAAATTGCATAATTATTGTACCATAATGGAATGACAAAATCAAGTATTCCACATGAAAAACAAACAGAATCTTCAAAGCTCTCTTTTGTTTTTTGTGTTGTTTTACCAAAATGATTCAAAATGGAAAATATGGTTATTTGTTTCGATTGTCGTCTGATTTTGAGTATTGATCCAATCTTGCCGAATAAAAAGGAGAACGCTTTGTAAACGTTCTCCTTGCTTAATTTTCATGAAAAAAGCATTCTGTCATTATCCAATTTTTCAGAGTAAAGATCAAGAAGATCTGTGACAGTAAGTCCTTCTCTCTTTTCCCCGGAAAGATCGAGCATGATCTTTCCTTTATCGAGCATGACGGTGCGATCTCCTGTTGAAAGC
>JBGVIG010000056.1:0-2533 GCA_045122995.1 Eubacteriales bacterium
TGCATGCATTCTCTTACGAGAAGTACCACCACCGTGTGTGGTTACCATAGTGCCATCTTCGGTCTTATCAAATTCAACGCCGAGATTGTTGAGCCACTGGATAGCTTCAGGAGCTTCGCTTACAAGTTTGTAAAGAAGTTCGGGTTTTGCAGCAAAGTGACCGCCACCAAAAGCATCAAGATAGTGGATCGCGGGAGAGTCATTGGGTTTATCAGCAGCCTGAATACCACCTTCTGCCATCATGGTGTTTGCATCACCGATACGAAGTTTGGTAACGATCATACAGGATGCGCCAGCTTCATTTGCTTCGATTGCCGCAGATGCACCTGCACCGCCGCCACCAATAATCAGAACATCGGTTTCATAGTCAGCCTTGGAAAGGTCAACGTCGCCGGCATGAATTCTGCTGTTTGCTTCAAGAAGTTCGCAAAGTTCAGTGGGAACTTTTTCGCCCTTGTTTTTACCAATCGAAAGGACTGCAAATTCGCCCTGCTTATAGTCGGGGTGGAATTCAGCAAGGAGAGCTTCCTTTTCTTCCGCAGTCATTCTGCGAGGTTCAAGCGCCGCATTTGCTTCGCGGTTTGCGGCAACTTTTTTCATAGATTCAAGCATTTTTTCAGTATACATTGTAGCATCTCCCTCCTTACTTTTCGATTTCTCTGTTATTATAGAGTTCCTTCATCTCAGAAATCGGCTTCTGCATAAGACCTTCGAGAAGCTCTTTGAAATCGCCGTTAACGATTTCCTTCACACGGTTTTCAAGATGCTCGGATTTCGGAGCGAGGTATTTACCGTTGATTCTTCTTGCAAGAAGAGCAACCTGCGGGTGAGAGATACCTGCGGGGCAACGGGAAGAACATACGCCACACATTACACAGTCGAAAGATTCTTCAGCGCATTTTTCGAAGTCGCCTCTCTGTGCATATGCGATATACTGCATAACGTTCAAACCTTGTGTGCAAGCCTTGGTGCAGGCATTGCAACCGATACAGCTATAAATTTCAGGATAAAGCTGCATCATGATCTTTTCGGTTGTGCTGATATTTTCAATATCGTATACCTGCTTTACAAGCGGGAAATACGGAAGGGTTGCGACATACATATTGTCTTCAACCTTGGTCTGGCAAGCAAGGCAAGCTTTGAGTTCATTTTCGCCTTTGATTCTGTAGATCGTCGCACAAGCGCCGCAGAAACCGTTGCGGCAACCGCAACCGCGAACGAGCTGATAGCCTGCGTATTCCATTGCGCCCATAATGGTAAGATTGGACGGAACTTCATACTTTTTGCCCATAAGATAGACATTTACCATTGTTTCCATTTCAAGCATTCCTCCGTTTCAGATTAATATTCGTCCGGAAGCTCGGAGAGCTCATCCATTCGGAATACGGGACCGTCTTTGCAGACATATTTGGAACCGATGTTACATCTGCCGCATTTACCGATGCCGCACTTCATCTTAAGCTCCATGGTAGTATAGATCTGTGTTTCATTGAAACCGAGTTCTTTAAGACCTGCGAGCGTGAATTTGATCATAATCGGAGGACCGCAAAGAATAACGGTCTTATTTGTATCAAAAGCAAGCTCTTTTACATAGTTCGGAACAAAGCCAACGTGTCCGTCCCAACCTTCCTGTTCACGGTCAATGGTAAGATGAACTTTTACGTCTTTTTCGTTAGGATTCATCCATTCACCGATGATTTCATCATAGAAAGCAAGGTCATCTTTGGAACGAGAGCCGTAAACGATATCAATTTTACCGTAGCGATCACGGAAATGACGGCAATAGTTAATTACCGAACGAACAGGTGCAAGACCTACGCCGCCTGCAACGATCAAAAGATCTTTGCCAACAAATGCATCGTCAACCGGGAACGGATTGCCGTAAGGACCACGAACGGTGATTTCCTGACCGGGCTCAATCATGTGGAGCCAGTTTGTAAGGCAACCACATTTTTTGATTTCAAATTCGATGAACTCTTCGTTTGTAGGAGAAGAGGTAATGGAGAACATCGCTTCACCAACACCGGGAATGGAAACCATTGCACACTGACCGGGTTTATGAATGATCGGCTTTTTACCATCTCTGCCAACTACGCGGAAGTTTTTGATATCAGGTGTATCTTGTTTTACTTCGGTAACAACACCGACAATCGGGATAAGTGTTTCGAAATTCATTTTTCTTCCTCCTTGCCGAGAGTTTTCATTACTTTGACGATATTCATCGAGATCGGGCATTTATCAACGCATCTGCCGCAGCCGACACAGCCGAAGATGCCTTCGTTGTTTTCGGGATAGTAAACGAGCTTATGCATGAAGCGCTGACGGAAGCGTTCCTTCTGCGTCAGACGCGGATTGCCGTGCGCCATCTTCGTGAAGTCGGAGAACATACAGGAGTCCCAGCAGCGGAACCGCTTGATGCCGTGACCGGTGTCGTAGTCGCGGATGTCGTAGCACTGGCAGGTCGGGCAGACGAACGTGCAGGTACCGCAGGCAATGCACGCTTCGGAGAGATCTGCCCATCCGGCTGCATCAA
>JBGVIG010000057.1:0-8164 GCA_045122995.1 Eubacteriales bacterium
CAAAATTTTTGAAAAAAGTATTGCCGACAGAGCGAACTGTGAAAATTACACATTCTTTGACGGTCCCCCCACAGCAAACGGCAACCCTCACATCGGACACGTTCTGACTCGTGTTATCAAAGATATGATCCCGCGTTACCGCACCATGAAAGGCTACAAGGTAGACCGCAAAGCAGGCTGGGATACACACGGTCTTCCCGTTGAGTTGGAAGTAGAAAAAAAGCTCGGTCTTGACGGTAAAGAACAGATTGAAAACTACGGTATCGCACCTTTCATCAAAGAATGTAAGGAAAGCGTTTGGAAATACAAAGGCATGTGGGAAGATTTTTCCGGCACCGTTGGTTTCTGGGCAGATATGGACGACCCTTACGTTACCTATGAAAACAATTATATTGAATCCGAATGGTGGGCACTCAAGCAGATTTTCGATAAAGGACTCCTTTATAAAGGCTTCCAGATCGTTCCTTACTGCCCTCGTTGCGGCACTCCTCTTGCGACTCACGAAGTTGCGCAGGGTTACAAAAACGTAAAAGAACGCTCTGCGGTTGTTCGCTTCAAAGCAAAAGGCGAAGATGCATATTTCCTCGCTTGGACAACAACACCTTGGACCCTTCCCTCCAACGTTGCGCTCACCGTTAACCCTGACGAAACTTACTGCAAAGTAAAAGCTGCTGACGGTTACACTTACTATATGGCAGAAGCGCTTCTCGACAAAGTTCTTGGCAAATTGAAAACCGATGACGCTCCTGCTTATGAAATCCTCGAAAGCTTCAAAGGCTCTGCGCTTGAATATCGTGAATATGAACCTCTCTTCGCTTGCACCGGTGAATTTGTAGCAAGCAAAGGTGCAAAAGCGCACATTCTCACTTGTGCAGATTACGTCACCATGACCGATGGTACCGGTATCGTTCATACCGCTCCCGCATTCGGTGCAGACGACCTTAAGACCGGCAGAAGATATAACCTTCCTTTCGTTCAGTTCGTAAATGGCAAAGGTGAAATGACTGAACAGACTCCTTATGCCGGCAAATTTGTAAAAGATGCCGATCCCATCATCTTGAAAGATCTTAAAGAACAGGGACTTCTCTTTGATGCACCCAACTTTGAACACGAATATCCTTTCTGCTGGCGTTGTGACACTCCCCTCATTTATTATGCAAGAGATTCTTGGTTCATCGAAATGACCAAAGTACGTGATGAACTTATCGCAAATAACAACACCATCAACTGGATCCCTGAATCCATCGGTAAAGGTCGTTTTGGCGACTGGCTTGAAAACGTTCAGGACTGGGGTATTTCTCGTAACCGTTACTGGGGTACTCCTCTCAACATTTGGGAATGTGAATGCGGTCACCATCACGCGATCGGTTCCATTGCAGAACTCAAAGAAATGTCTGATAACTGTCCCGATGACATTGAGCTTCACCGCCCCTTCATCGACGCTGTTACCATCAAATGTCCGCACTGCGGCAAGGAAATGCACCGTGTGAAAGAAGTTATCGACTGTTGGTTTGACTCCGGCGCGATGCCTTTCGCTCAGTGGCATTATCCCTTTGAAAACAAAGATGTTTTTGAAAAACATTTCCCTGCAGACTTCATTTCCGAAGCTGTTGACCAGACACGCGGTTGGTTCTATTCTCTGCTTGCGATCTCCACTTTGATCTTTAACAAAGCACCCTATAAGAACGTAATCGTGCTCGGTCTTGTTCAGGACGAAAACGGTCAGAAGATGTCCAAATCCAAGGGCAATGCCGTTGACCCCTTTGAAGCGCTTGAAAAATACGGCGCAGATGCGATCCGTTGGTACTTCTACTCCAACAGCGCACCGTGGCTCCCCAACCGTTTCTACGGCGGCACCGTTGTAGAAGGTCAGCGTAAGTTCATGGGTACTCTTTGGAATACCTATGCGTTCTTCGTGCTTTATGCAAATATTGATAAATTCGATGCCACCAAATACCATCTCGAATATGACAAGCTTTCCGTTATGGATAAGTGGCTCCTCTCCCGTCTGAACACCCTCGTTGGCGCTGTTGACAAGAACCTCGAAAATTACGAGATCTTGCAGACAACTAAGCTTCTCCAAGAATTTGTGGACGATCTTTCCAACTGGTATGTTCGCCGCAGCCGTGAACGCTTCTGGGCACAGGGTATGGAACAGGATAAGATCAATGCTTATATGACACTTTACACCACGCTCGTTACCTTCTGTCAAGTTGCCGCTCCTATGATTCCTTTCATGACGGAAGACATCTATCGCAACCTTGTTTGCAGCATTGATAAGACTGCTCCCGAATCCATTCACCTCTGCGATTATCCTACCGTAAACGAAGCGATGATCGACAAGGATCTGGAAACGAAAATGAGTGAAGTTCTTGATATCGTTGTTCTCGGCCGTGCTTGCCGTAACGGTGCAAACATCAAGAACCGTCAGCCCATCGCTAAAATGTATGCAAAAGCAGAGCTTGCGCTCGACGATTGCTTCACCGAAATCATCGAAGACGAACTCAACGTCAAAGAAGTTATTTACACCGATGATGTGAGCGCCTTCACTTCTTACTCCTTCAAGCCCCAACTTCGCACCCTTGGCAAAAAGCTTGGTAAGAACCTTGGCAAACTCCGTGAGATTCTTCCCACTGTAGACGGCAATGCCGCAATGGCTGAGCTGAACGAAACCGGTCTTTTGAAGATCGATCTCGGTGAAATCACCGCTGAACTCACAAAAGAAGATCTCATCATCAGCGCGGCACAGATGCCTGGCTTCGAATCCCTCTCCGATCACGGTGTTACCGTTGTTCTTGATACCAACCTCACACCTGAACTCATCGAAGAAGGTAACGTACGCGAGATCATCTCCAAAATCCAGACCATGCGTAAGGACGCAGACTTTGAAGTTCTTGACAAGATCCGTGTTTACGCAGAATGCAGTGATGCACTCCGTGCTATCATGGAAAAGAATTCTGCTGACATCATGGGCAAAACACTTTGCGTAGAATTCCTCTTCGGCAAAGCTTGTGAAACCTCCAAAGAATGGAGCATCGGCGACGAAAAGATGAACCTCGGCGTTGAAAAAGCTTAATATCTTTATAGTCAACAAAAAGGACGATACCCTCGGTATCGTCCTTTTCTCATTTTTTCAAAAAGTGAACTTTATAAAATAAATTCATTGCGATCAAATATGTTAAGTTTAAGGCTATGTATTTTCGTATCAAATATGCGCGTCGGACTTTCGTAATAGGAGATCAGAATTTGCTCTTTATCAAAGTAGATCATCGGATATCCGTAAGAACGCATCGGATCATTATCAAGTTCACGCACCATTTCCCAATTCACACAATCACAACTTTTCGCAAGGCAGATCGGGGAACGCGGATAAGCTTGATGCGGCGCAGGAAAATTATTATCCCACACAGCAAAATAAAGCTCACTGTATGGATCAAATTTGACGCAAAAAGGAGCACACGGAGAACGAAGCGTGGAAGAGGTCGCACATTCCCATGAATATCCGTCATTAAAAGATACTGAATGATAAAGATATCCGTAACCGGTGCGCATATACATATGAAGCTTGCCATCGTTACCATAGGTCACCATCGGTTCTGCCAACTGGTCAACACTTTCTTCGCATAACCAAACACCTTCTTGCCAACTCCGCCCATCATCGTCGGAATAAAAGCAACCAGCGTAGCCCTTTTTCTCAAAATGATTCTTATTTGCAAATTCATCAGGGACATGGCACATCGGAATCAAGAGTCTACCCGTTTGCGTGCGAAGAATTCGATCATTCATCAAATAGTAGCACGCATCTCGCGTATTGATCATTTTCCCTTCGTAAAAACTATGTCCATCATCATCAGAATAGAATGTAAAAAAGCTTGCGCCGTTGATCTCTGCAATTGCGGAAATCTTGCTGACGCGACGAACGATCGTCATAAGTCTTTTGTCTTTTAAACGAATCAAATTGGCGTTTGATGTCATAGAATCGATAGGAACAATCCATTCTTCTGCAATCGTGCGAAAATTGTCAAAACTCTTAAAAAAATGCTTGCCATCAACAGAAGAATACATCTTCAAAAGACCGCCGTCCATCGAAGCGATCATCGTTGCGCCACTCACATCGTGATTGGTTATATATCTCGTAATCATATGCCATTACCCTTTCATATACTCGATTTCATATTGGCGTCTGTTTCCATGATACTAATCAATCATAAGGTCACAAAATCTCTTTGCCTTTTCGAGTGCAAGTGCAACGAATTCATCAAAATCAAGATCAGCATAAATATCGCTGACATGTCTTTCGGGCATGTTTTTAGAAGTTAACTCAAAAGTAAAAGGACCATCAAAACCCACATTTTTTAGTCTTCTCGCAATATTTTTCCAATCGGCTTTTCCGTCAAAAGGAAGCAAATGCGAATCATCATACCATGTTAAGATGTCGCCGGTTTGTCCCATGTTATCATTGAGATGCGTAGCGATGAGGCGATCACCGTATTTGGTAATCAGATCGCGACAGCCGTTATAACACATCTCATGACCCGTATCTATACAAAAACCAACATTAGGGCAATCGCGAAGCCCTTTCATCAATGCATCCAGATAAACTTCGCCTTCTGTATTTTCAATAGCAATGCGTATACCGAGCGCTTTTGCTGCCTCAGCGATTTTGCGATATCGCTCCACACCAATTGCAGTGGGCTCATTCTTTGCCATGCCAATGATAGCGTGCATAATAACCAGATCCACGCCGATCTCTGCCGTTTCACGAAGCACATGGATCTGTCTTTCCACTTCCATATTCCCAGCTTCGCCCTCTTCCCAAAGCACAGCTGCTTTATTAAATGGAGCATGAAGGGATTGAATGAAAAGCCCTTCCTGCTTTGCCGTTTCCGCAAATTCTCCAAGAGAAAGCTCCTCTTTCCAAAGTCCGACGAAAACACCGTCCCAGCCTGCTTTTTTTATGCGTTTGATCTGTTCTGTAACAGGAATTTCGGGAAAGCCAAGCCCCGTTCCCAAAACAAGTTTCTGCATCATGAGATCTCCTTTATTTATGTTTTTTAACGTTTGCGTTTCTTTCCCAAAAAATGCCGCCTTCATACCCTTGAATAGTCTTATCCGATTCCGCAAGTGCTAAACGTTTTTCCGCCCAAATACAGTAACGCGGATTTTGTTCAATGCCAATATAATGACGGCCAAGCTTTTTCGCGACAACGCTCGTCGTTCCCGAGCCAAGAAACGGATCCAGAACAACGTCACCCTCGACCGAACTTGCCAAAATCATTTTCGCGATCAATTTTTCCGATTTTTGCGTCGGGTGCGCGGTGTTTTCCTTCATAGACCAAAATGGTATCGTGATATCGTCCCAAAAATTCGAAGGACAAGTATTGCGGAAATTCCCCTCAGCTGTCGATTCCCAATCCTTCGGTTTACCGTCCTTGCGATAGGGAGCAAGCACTCGCTTGCGGATCATGACCGCGTCAAGATTAAATGTGTAATCTTCGCCCACCGTGGCAAACCAAATATCTTCCATGCCGTTTTTCCAATTTTTCTTGGCACCTCTTCCCTTTTCTCTTTGCCAAGTGATGCGGTTGCGAACCGTGAAAAACTCACTGAGCACACGTCCGATCACAAGACTTGTTGCCCAATCACAGCAAACGTACACGGAGCCGTGTTTTTTCATCAGCGGTTTTATGAACGAAAGCCACTTGCGTGTATACTCTTCATAATCTTCCTCACTGCGCCTCAAAAAAACATTTCCGTCAAAGGATTTCGTCAAATTATAAGGCGGATCTGCAATGAGAAGGTCTACGCTCTTTTTGGGGAGTTTTTTCAACACAGAAAAGCTATCTCCGATGATCGTCCTATCCAAAATTTCATCGCAAAGAACGGGCTTATTTACTTTCAAACACCGTCCCAAAAATTCATGACCTTCGTCCACGGTAATATCAATCGTCTTGTTTCTGTCCGCTTTCTGTTTCGGCATAATCTCCTCCCATTTTTAGTCAAAAATCAAATATTCGGTTCTGCCAACCTTTTCAGCTCCTCACGGGAAAGTCCGATCATAGGTAAAAATTCATCAAGAGAAAGAATCTCAATCTCGGCACCTTTTGCTTTTACTTCATTCACCGCGATCAAGCGATAACAAACTTTTTCTTTTCCGCGTCTGTTTTTGGCATTCACGGAAACAAAAATGTCACAAGCAGAAGCTTTCATCGTATATTTTCCGCCAAGGCTTGTAATTTTTTGTACCAAGATCAACATTTCACGATAATGCGAACGCTCATAATTGAGGGAAATACAGATCTTTTTCCCGCCCAAAATATTGGCAACCGGTATGATCGTTGAGCGCTCTTTCAAAAAAGCAAGAAACATTGCTTCATTTTTTGTTCCATGCCAGATACAGTTTTCTTTTCCCGGTGGCAAGATTCGATAACCTTCCGCGTCCAACTCTGCATGATGCTTTGGTCTGATATAATCACAGGTGATGGCAAAATCTTTCACTTCACCTGAACATTTACACTTTTCATGATAATCAGAAAGTGCGATTCCGGTCGCTTGGCAGATCTCACGCACAAGTTGCATCGTAGCAAATGCATCTTCATCACTTTTGTGAATGGTATGCGATTTACCGATACCAAAAGCTTCACACGCACGATCCAAAGACACCTGCTCTTTACAATCCGCATAATTCGCATAAATACGCTGACTGTCTGTAAAAGCAAAGTTCACGCAAGGCAACGAATAGCGCTGGCAGGATTTGCAAAGAAAACCTGCATCATCACGCACAGAATGTCCGACCACGATCTGATCTTTTGCTTCTAAAAGAGCTCGGATCTCATGATAATATTTCGGAAATTTCGGTGCTTTTCGAAATTCCGCTTTTGAATATGCCAGCACAAGTTCTGCCTTTTTGGATTTGCCAGCCAAATAAAAGCGAGCATCGGGATTGATGATAATATCCCTTTTTTGAAGGACATTAAAATCCGTATCGGTAATGACATAACCGAAAGAACAAATACTCCCTTTTCCGCCATCGGCACATTCAATATCAAAAAACACATAACGCATGACAAGATCCTCTTTTTTCTTTTACAACATACATTTTATTATACCATGCGAGCAAAAACTTGTCAACATTTCAATTTTGCTTGCATTTTTTTAAAAAACATGGTATCCTAAACAAAAAAAGCAAAGAAAGAAGGCTTATTTTTCATCATGCTTCAAAACACTGTTTATCGTTTGAAAAAAGAAAAGAAACTTCGCATTGGATATTTCGGCGGCTCTATCACAGAGGGTTCCGGCGCGTCTGTTCAGGAAGAAACCTCTTGGCGCGCAAGAACGACAGCTTTTTTGCGTGTTGCCTATCCGGAAGCGGAGATCACCGAGATCATGGCCGCCATCGGTGGCACGGGAACCGATCTTGGTATTTGCCGTATCGAAAGAGATCTTCTTTCAAAAAACCCCGATCTTGTCTTTATTGAATTTGCCGTTAATGATTCCGGCATGCCGTTCAAAGAACAGCTTAATTTCTTTGAAGCTTGTCTGCGCCGCATCATTGAAAATGATCCGACAACAGAGATCGTTTGTGTTTTCACAGCGACAAAAAATACCGAAAAACTCATTTGTGAAACGGGGGATTATCGAAGCCGTTCCACGCAGGCATACATTTGTCATCATTACGGAATCCCCACGTTGGATATTGGTGAACATCTGCGAACAGCAGTTCATCATGACGGTGACGATTGGCTGGTTTACACTACAGATACCACACACCCGAATGATAAAGGTTACCGTCTTTACGCAGATGTTGTTCGTAGCACGCTTATAAAATGGCTTGCCATTGATCCCCCACAAAATCTCAAAATGAAGGCACTCCCCGAAAAGATCTCCCCCGCGCTTCCCAACGGAAAGCTGACCGAGCTCGGTGAATGCGAAAATTCTCTTTGCGGCTGGCATTTTGTAGACAAACGCTTCAAAAACCGTTTTCCGCACTATTATAAAGCGGACGGCATCGGCAGCACCATTGACTATGAGTTCGACGGCACAGGCTTCGGCCTTTTCTGGATCATGGATAACAACAGCGGCATGATCGACATCTCCATTGACGGCGGCAAACCCGTACGCATTTCCGCTTGGGACGAATACTGCCCCAAATTTAGCCGTTCAG
>JBGVIG010000058.1:0-1155 GCA_045122995.1 Eubacteriales bacterium
CTTGCTCAATCACATCAATGTGATCCCCGCAAAGCTCTTCTCCCACATGGTTGATACTGCGATAACCGATATCCGCAAATAGATTATTCATCTGCGATCGACTCCTTTAATTTGGTAAGCGCAATCTTCGTTTCCGCTGCCGTTTCGCCGAGAAGCGACGCGATCTCTTGAACGATGCGCATTTGTTTTTGAATCACTTTATCCGCAATGTCCACTGTTTGACGGTTGACTTCTTCTTTTCTTTCACGTTCTGTCTCTTCTGCTGTTACATCACGCATAATGCAAATAAGAACATGAAGTTCTCGATCGTAAATGATGGTCATTTCCACATAACGGTCATATTCGGCAAGATATGTATTCATGCCGGAAATGCCGCGCCCCGCGCTCTTCACTTCCATAAAGATCTTAGGGTCCATAATGCGAACAACCGGTTCGCCGAGGACATCGGATTCCCTCGAAATATTCATCATTCGAAGTGCCGCACGGTTGATCTGCTGAACTTCCAATTTGTCGTTCAAAACAAAGATGCCGTTCGGTGTATGACTGATGATCGTATCAGAGAAGTTCTCTGCGCGATCCTTGAGATAAGGAAGACACATAGAAATCTCCGCTTTGCCCTGATAAATCGCAATTGCTTTTTCACGGCAGGTGTCATAGCCACAACTACCGCAGTTAAGCTCGTCTTCAGGGCGAACTTTATCCATTTGACGCAGAATGTCTGCGATCTCTTTCTCGCTCGGCATCTTTGTGTTGCGCTCGATGTATTCAAATCTCTTTTTCAACTCTTCATGAGAAGGTTGCGGCACATCAAAATCTTTTGTACCTGCATAATCCGAAACATCTACGTAACTGCGAACGGGAGAAATATTTTGCTTTTTCAAAACAGGACCGCCAAGACAGCCGCCATCACAAGCAGAAAGTTCAAGGAAGCACTTGGTGATCTTACCGGCTTCGATGTCGCGAAGCGCCGCCATACAATTTTCAACGCCATCGACAGAGAGATATTTGTAACCGGCAGGACGGCAATCCATCGAAGCGATCACGCCGCCAACCGTCGGGAAAATTCTTGTTTTGCTATTATCAGAGCTATCAAGCGTTTTTTCAACAGGGATCTCTCTCTTATCCAACCACGCTGCAAGCTCCGCAAACGTCATA
>JBGVIG010000059.1:0-2284 GCA_045122995.1 Eubacteriales bacterium
GAGGTTTGCCGTTTGCTGTGGGGGGACCGTCAAAGAATGTGTAATTTTCACAGTTCGCTCTGTCGGCAATACTTTTTTCAAAAATTTTGTTTTCTTTCCAGAACTGTTCCGTTTTTTTCTCGCGAGAAACGAAATCCATGCTGGTTGAAACTTTTTCGTACATGAGAATGCCTCCTATAATTTTTATTTGTAAATAAAAAAATCTCCGTCCGTATTATAGGACGAAGATTTTGAAGCTTCGTTTTTAAACCACCTATCAAACATACAGACATATGCCGTTCCGTGACGGGGAACCTCCGTCGCTCGTTAATGGGAAAAACTGTTCACAAGCGCGGCTCGGAAGTGATCTTCGCTGTAAACTTACTCGTCATCGGGCTTACACCGTCCCCGACTCGCTGAAAACTTTCGGTAAAAGTTACTCTCTTCGTCAACGCCTTTGAGATTTCATTATTACTTAACCATTCTATTATAAAATGCCTGTTATGTCAAGGCTTTTTTATGATTTTGTATGGATTTTTGCAGTTTTCTTCCTTTACCATTTTCCTGCGCGGCTTTGAAGCTCTTTTTCGATCTCAAGAAATGCTTTTTCTGATCGCACCTCATTGAAGCATTCTTTTTGCAGATACGAGAGCATTTCTGTGGCAAGATTGTTACTGCCTGTGTGTCAAGAGCTTTCTTTTCCGTTTATTTCAATATCACGAAAGAGGAGTGATGAATGTGTGTAATTCTCTGTTTTTATATAATTGAGAAGAGCAAGCGTCTGTTTTGCTGCAGCACGCAAGTGGGCATACATCGTAGTATACTCTTTTTTCTTCGCGTAATACATCGCAACAAAGATATGCGTGGAAGCACAATCAGCGTGATAGAAGCCGAGATCTCCGTTTTCAAAAAGCAGATCGAAAAGATTGATTTTCTTTTCTCTCAAAGCGTTAATTTCATCATATGTATAGCACATTTCGCCCGAATCCAGCTTATAATTCTGTGCGAAGCGGTTGATAAAAAATTGCAAAAGACCGAAATGCATGAGAAGTTTAGAGCTTTTCCATCGCTCTGTTCCTTCATGAATGCTTTCAAATAAAAAATCTCGACTATGAATAATCATAGGCATTGTGAAAGCCAAATTGCTCGCTTTTTCCTTTTCGCCAATTCGCAGTAATAGTCGCAAAGATCGGCGGTGGCACTGTGACGATGAAAATCATTGGTGCTTTCAGCGCGGATTTTTTCACAAAGCTCGATGGCTTCCCGAAGCAGAATTTCTTTTTCTTCTTTGGTGCAATTTTGTTTTTGCCGTAAGATGGGAATGGTGCTGAGATAAGTGCTGATCAGTTCCTCGTTCATCGGATATTGCTTGCGAGCTTCTTTCAAATACATGTGTGCTTCTTCATAGTTGCCGTATCGCATCAGCTCATGGGCGTGATCAATAATCGCCTGCACTTCTTCTTCTTTTTGCTCAATATTAATGCCGAGAAGCGCATCTGCGGTGACGTCAAAGATTCGGCAAAGCAGCGGAATCATTGAAAGGTCGGGTGCCGAGCGGTCACATTCCCATGCCGAAATGGCTTTTGGGGTGACGCCGAGGGCTTCCGCCAATTCCTCCTGTGTCAAATCGCGCTCACGGCGCAGCTTTTTAATGTTCATTCCGATCTGCATGATGATTTCCTTTCCAATTTCAAAGAGGCTTCTTTACTTTTATTTTAATGCAATCTGAGGTAAAAGTAAACCTCCCGTTTTTAGACGGGAGGGAAAAGAAAATTAGATTTTTATTTAATTTTGAATATTCGATCGACGCCCGAACCGTATCTCGTTGCAGTAAGCGTATATTCATCAGGGGAGAAGGTGAAGATATCCACGGAGGTTTCCGTTTCCGTGTAACGCTCGCGAGGATACAGGATGCCGTCGTCACCGATGTGCATACCTGAATTCTTTCGTCCGCCGAGCATGGTGGTGATGCTGAAAAAGCCTGCCGGATCAATGCCGCAGGAATCGAAATGGCAATGCCCGCCGATGCGAGCGGGAATGTTATGTTTTTTACCGCTGAAATCGATAGTGATGTCATAACCAAAATCGACATGGTCACGTACGATATGAAGCTTTTCGCCGTCTGCGAATGCTCGTGTGATTACATTCAATGCATCTTCATTTTCCTTTGGTTCGCTTTTGGTACGTTCTGTTTCAAAAGGAGAATGCTCGATAAAAATAACATTTGTCGGGGCGTCTTTCAACGCGATGTTTGCCAGCCATGAAAGTTGTTTTCCTGTATAACCGAAATCCCACTGCTGATTGT
>JBGVIG010000060.1:0-3196 GCA_045122995.1 Eubacteriales bacterium
ACAGAGTAAAATTCGTTGCGTACGGCGGCCCTGACGGTGGCGACGGCGGTCACGGCGGCAACATCGTTTTTGTGATCGACGAAGGCACAAATACCCTTCTTGATTTCCGCAACCGCAGAAAATTCATTGCCGCAAACGGCGGTGACGGCAAACCTTCGAAATTCCATGGTGCAACCGCAGACGATCTGATCATTCCCGTTCCCGAAGGCACTGTGATCAGAGATGCCAAAACCGGCAAAGTGATCAAAGACATGAGCCGTTGTGAACCCTTCATCGCGTGCAAAGGTGGCAGAGGCGGCTGGGGCAACCGTCATTTCGCCACGCCCACACGTCAAGCTCCCCGTTTTGCGAAGAACGGCCTTGACGGTGAAGAACGTGAGGTTATTCTAGAACTCAAAATGCTCGCGGATGTCGGTTTTGTCGGACTTCCCAACGTCGGCAAATCCACCCTTCTCTCCATGATCTCGGCGGCAAGACCGAAGATCGCAAACTATCATTTCACAACACTCGCCCCCATGCTCGGTGTGGTTTCCGTTGACGGCAATCACGCTTTCGTTGCGGCGGACATTCCCGGTCTGATCGAGGGTGCTTCCGAAGGTCTTGGCCTTGGACATGACTTCCTTCGCCACGTTGACCGTTGCCGACTTCTCGTTCACGTCGTTGACATTGCAAGTTCGGAAGGCAGAGATCCGATCGAAGACATTGAAATGATCAACGAAGAGCTTCGCCGCTACAGCGACGATCTCGCAGACCGTCCTCAGATCATCGCTGCAAATAAATGCGACATTCTTGATCCCGAAACCGAAGAAGAAACTAAAGCAAGGCTCGAAGCCTTTGCCGCAGAGCTCGGCTATGAAGTGGTTTACATCAGCGCCGCTTCCGGTGAAAACGTAAAAACTCTTTGCCGCAACGTCTATGATGCGCTCCAAGAGCTTCCTCCCCTCACCATTTATGAGCCGGAAGAAGTCGATGTGATCGAAGAGCCTGCATCTCCTGACGAGATCACTGTCACAAAGAAGGGCGATACTTGGGTTGTCGAGGGCGAATGGCTCAAGTGGCTGATGAGCGGTATTAACTTCGATGACCGCGAATCCTTCATGTATTTTGAAAAAATGATGCGTGACAACGGCATCATTCAGAAAATGCGCGACCTCGGCATCGGTGACGGCGACAGCGTAAGCCTCTACGATCTCGAATTCGACTTCGTCGATTAAACCCTGGCTCCGCCTCAAAATTCCGCCAAGGGCTCTGCCCTTGGAACTCGCCAAAGGGGCTTGCCCCTTTGGAATCCCAATGTGGGTGAACAAATATAACCGCGAGAATTTGAATTTCGTCGATTGCCAAATAATTTGCGCGTTTCATGTTCGCACCGAAAAGACCTCGCCGGTGCTTCCGAGCGTGGCTTGCGAACGGATGTGAGCAAACACCGAAGGTAGGCGACGGTATATATTTCTCTTTTTTCACAAAATAAATAGGCGATCAAACCGCAGGTTTGTTGCTTCTTTTTGCAACTTTTTCTTTCAAAAAGAAAAAGTTGAATAGGATACATGTTTTATGAAAGGAGTTCCTCATGACAGAACAAGTTTTTATCGGGCTTTTGATATTGCTCGGATTTACCGTTCTCTGTGCCGTGCTCACTATCATCGTTTGTATCGCAAAAGCAAAAGGTGCCATGAAAAAAACCTTCCGCTGTCCCTATTGCGAAAAAACTTTCTCTCCGACGCTCCTCGGCGCCATGGGTGCAAGCATGAATTTCGGCGATGAAAGTGTACTCGTTAAATGCACAGAATGTGGCAAAAAAGACCGCATGATGCCCACAGATATTCGCTAAATAAAAAAATTTGCTCCATTTTTCCTTATAAAAAAGAAAAATGGCAAAAAATTTGAATTTCCTTAAAAACATCACAAATATTGCAAAAAACGGCGAAAAACTATTGACATTCGCCGTTTTTTATGGTATTATATTATCACCTCTGCGGATACACCACAGCGTGGTTTTTATGATATCCGAACATGAGGGAGGTACGAAAAACGAACCGAATGAAAGCAATATACTCAGGCGGTTATCCATGTTTTCCAAAATAACCGTCCGTCTTTATTTGTTTTGTTCGCTTCTGTTTTTTTGACAAACAGGAGCTAATTTTTTGGCTTCAAATTTTACAGGAGGTGCCGCTATGCGCGTCAAAATCACTCTCGCCTGCACAGAATGCAAGCAAAGAAACTATGACACAACCAAAAACAAAAAGAACGATCCTGACAGACTTGAAATGCAGAAATATTGCAAGTTCTGCCGCAAACACACGCTTCACAAAGAAACCAAGTGATTGCAAAAAAATCTGACCTTTTCTAAAAGGTCGCAAGGAGGAAATAATGGCAGAAACAAACAAAACCAAAAAGCCGAGCATCTGGTCCAGAATTGCAAAATTCTTCAAGGATTACAGAAGCGAATTCAAAAAGCTCGTATGGCCTACGAAGAAACAGCTTTTGAAAAATTCTGCTGTGGTAATCGTTTCCATCATCGTGGTCGGAGCTTGTCTTGCGCTTGTTGATTTCGGTCTGAATAAGGGAATTTTTGCACTGAAAGACCTGATCGACTATATCCGCCCGGTATCTTAAGAGCAAGAGGTGGGAAAGCAAATGAGCGAAAACGCAAACACAGCCAAATGGTATGTTGTCCATACCTATTCGGGCTACGAAAACAAAGTTAAGACCAACCTTGAAAAAATCATTGAAAACCGCGGAATCTCCCATCTGATCACAGACGTGAAGATCCCTGTGGAACTCACAACGGAGACAAACTCCGATGGCGTAACCAAGGAAACCGAATCCAAGGTATTCCCCAGCTACGTATTCGTGAAGATGGTCATGACCGATGAAACATGGCATATCGTCATGACGATCACCGGTGCAACCGGTTTTGTAGGACCCGGCTCCCGTCCCGTACCGCTTACCGATAAAGAGGTAGAAGCGCTCGGCGTTGAGTCCGCTGCAAAGACAGCGACAACGACAGCCTTCAAGGTCGGCGACAGCGTAAGCATCAAGAGCGGTCCCATGACAGGGTTCGTCGGAACCATTTCGGAAATCTCGGCCGACCTCAAAAAGGTCACGGTCACAGCGTCCGTCTTCGGACGTCAAACCCCTGTTGAGCTTGACATCACAAGCATCGCAGCGGAAAAATAATCTTTCACCGCGTCCC
>JBGVIG010000061.1:0-1394 GCA_045122995.1 Eubacteriales bacterium
TTTCAAGAACACATCGCATCATGAAGATTCGCCATGCTTACGATTTTTTGTTTTGCACATTTTTCGATATTGGCACGGACCATCGCTTCTGCGATCGGCGGACAAACGGCATTACCGCATCTTGCTACCTGGTCGCCACGGCGAATCGGATTTTCCTCCACGTCCTTATCGATAATATAATCATGAGGAAAACCCATCGCATCATAAAGCTCACGAGGTGCAAGCATACGCAGACCGATATCGGAGAGATAATACCAAAAATCTCCGATCCGTAAAAGCAAGATTTCATCGTCTTTCAGCGTGTAGCCGCAATATGTATTAAGCATAGCGCGGATCTCACACCAATAGCCGAGGTCATTCGGCGTGTTCTCGTCATATTTTTGGATCACCGTGCGGATCTCCGCAAATTGCCCGTCCCGCGCAGTCACCGTCATCAACGGCTCGCTTGGGTGTTGACCCTTGTCCTGCCCCTTAAAGTGGGAGAGATGCACGGCGGCAAGTCCATAACGATTTGCCGTATCCACCGTTTTTAAGGGATCTGTAACACCTTGCGCACGGACCTCTTTTTCATTCTGCTCGCTGTGATACTGAATCAGATTTGCGGAAACAAGAAAATTTCTGTTTCCCGTCGTGGCGGTGGGAATCGGTTCATTCATGCCGTGCGGCGCGTTGTTCGTGTTGTTGCTCATGATGTACGGAGCGACCATAGGCGATAGCATCATTTGTTGTCCTGATGCAGTGATCGTATTAATGGGCTGATTCATCGAAGTCCCCACAGCGTTTTGATTGTTATGCATATGGAAAGGCAACACTTTCGGCATAGCCAGCGCAAAAGAACCTTTACTTGTAATCGTTTTCAAGGGGAAAGTAATATCATGAATTGCTCCAGGAACATGATTGCACTCCACAATAAACGGCTCGGCGCTCTTTAATACGAATTTATCAAGACCGCGAGCGATTCGCTTCATGGTATTCTCTTTCAAGGGGCGCATGACCGTCGCACCATAACGCCTTTTGATCTCCTCTTTGCTCGCGAAGATCGAATAGCACGGGAGAGACCAATCAATGATTTCTGCTGCAGCTCTCCACGGTTTGCGTTTCCCGTTTTTCACGTCTTCGCTATCCCTTGGTGCGTGAGTCGGTTCGGGGAAACGGATCGGCTTGCCGTCACATCGAGCGATCAGACAAAACCGTGTGCGAATGGTCGACGCTCCGTAATCGGCGGCACAAAGCTCACGCGTTTCGATCTCATAACCAAGCGCGGAAAGCTGACCGTACCATTTTCGATATGTTTGCCCGGCTTTGCTTTTCACGGGTTTTCCTTTGCGAACAGGTCCCCACGTCACAAATTCGGGAACATTTTCTAACATAATGATATCGGGACGAACGAGGCC
>JBGVIG010000062.1:0-6123 GCA_045122995.1 Eubacteriales bacterium
GATCATGGAATCGCTGATTTTCGAAGTCCATATTTACGAGGAACGCCAGCCGAACGGTCAGTGGCTTAAATCCATCAAATTCAAGCTTCCGATCATTGAGGAAGATATGCAAATAAGTTTGGACAATGATACACAAGTCGAAGCAGTTATTCTTTTAAATAAAGAGAAGATTTAAGGAGAACGATTTATGAAAATTGTAAAAAACATAGGAAAAGTTTTTCTAGCTGTATTGCTCTCGGTTTGTGTTCTTGTCATTGCGGTCATCGGCAGTTTGAATATCGCGAAATTCTTCCTGTATGATGATTATTATACGGCAGAATCCGCTTTGTGCAAAAATCCCGGTCTGAATGACGGTTTTATCTGTCAAGGAATCGCCGCGGCAGATGGTAAAGACCTCATTTTGGTATCCGGTTACATGAAAGATAAAGAGCCCTCTCGCATTTACGTCACCACACTTGACAGCGAATCGTATTATGTGACATTGCATTGTGACGGAAAAGATTATACCGGTCACGCAGGCGGAATTGCCGTATCGGGTGACACGGCGTATATTGCAAACGGCAGTAAAATCTACGTCTTTTCACTTGGCGACGTTTTGAATGCGAAAAATGGCGATCGCGTCAACATCGGACAAGGGATAAAGGTCAATAACAAAGCATCTTTCCTTTATACGGACGATGAATATCTGTACGTCGGTTCGTTTATGGATTCCACCACCAAGCGTGTGGAGGAGCACATCTTTGAAACCGCAGAGGGTACACATTATGCGATCTGCTCCGTATACCCGATCGATGATCTTTCTGCACCGATTCGCATCTATTCCATTCGCGACTGTGTTCAGGGCATCTGCTTCACGCCCGACGGAAAAATCGTCCTTTCCACATCTTACGGACTCACAAGTTCCGGTTATTACATTTATGACCGCGATGATGCTATCGAATCGGGCAAAATATTGGACGGCGCACCCGTATATTATCTGGAACAAATGGAAGCGAAAGTAAGCGGTCCTGCCATGGCAGAAGGACTGGATTACTATCAAGGACAGATCATCACGCTCACAGAAAGCGCATCGGATAAATACATATTCGGAAAGTTGTTTTTTGCAAATGACATTGTCAGCATGGATTTGAATGCGCTTGGACAATGACATAAAAATCGAAACGGTTATGTTATTAGAAAACACACAAATAAGAGGAACTGCAAAATGATACATTCTATTTTAATTATCGGTCAATCCAATATGGCAGGACGCGGCAATCTCCAAGAAGCACCTCGCCTTGATACCGTCGGCGGCAGACTCAAGGTTTTGAGAAACGGCAGATGGCAAATCATGTACCGTCCCGTAAATCCGGACCGCGCTTTCTCCGGAACTTGCCTTGCAGAAAGCTTTGCCCAAGCTTACGCAGAAGAACACCCCCATGTTGAAGTCGGTATCATTCCTTGCGCGGATGGTGGCACTTCCCTCGATCAATGGCAAGAAGGCGGTTTGCTGTTTGATAACGCAGTCCATTGTGCCAAACTGGCTCTCAGAACTTCCCATTTGGTCGGAATCCTCTGGCATCAAGGTGAAAGTGATTGCCACATGACATTGCATCCCTTGTATCAAAAAAAGCTCTCTGCCATCATGGAAGCTCTGCGCAGAGAACTCCATGCGGAAAACATTCCGATCGTTGTCGGTGGACTCGGAGATTTTTTGAAAGATCGACTCGAAAACCCCTCGCTTGCCAATTATCCTTATGTTAACGAAGCGTTGATCACCTTTGCGGCACAAACGCACCGTGCTGCATTTGCTTCGGCGGAAGGACTCACTTCCAATTCCGATAATCTTCACTTCAACCATGCCTCTTTGCACGAATTCGGCTTGCGATATTATGCTGCTTTTCAAAAAATTGAAAATAAAAATCTTATTTTCGATGAAAAAAGCAAAATGGACGATGCCGTTCGCACACACATGGAAACGCTATAACATCCTAATTTTTAGAAAAACTCAAATAAATTGCAGGAGAAATATTTATGAAACTTTCCTTAGAAACCTATGTGATCAGAAAAAAATTCGGCGATTTTGAAGGTTGCTCTTTGATCAAAAACGCAGGCTTTGACAGCATTGATATGTCTTATTATTGGACGGAAGAAAATTCCCCTTTACTCAATGAAAGTTATCGTGAATACGCAACGGAACTCAAAAAGCATTTGGACGCCATCGCCCTTACCTGCAACCAAGCGCACGCGCCGTTTGATCTGAAATGCGGAGAAGCTTTTGATCTTTCCGAGCCACATTATCTTGCCATCGTCAGAAGTATGGAATCCGCCGCGATCCTCGGTGCAAAATCCATCGTGATCCATTCGCTCAGCGAGCTGAAAAACGATCGCATCGTTTTTGACAAAGAATACAATTTGGCTTTCTATCGAAGCTTTATTCCTTTCTGTGAAAAATTCGGCATCAAGGTTGCCGTGGAAAACCTTTTCCACACCGACAGAAAAAGAGGCTACTACACAGGCAAGCTCGGCACAGCAGAAGAGCTTTGCGCTTTTATCCGTCAGCTGGATTCACCTCATTTTGTGGCTTGCGTGGATATCGGACACGCGGCACTCACAGCCAATGAGCCTGAGGATTTCTGCGCACAAATGGATGGAGCCCTTCTCCAAGCGCTCCACGTCCAGGACGGCGATTATAAAAAAGATTGCCACACACTCCCCTTCCTCGGTACCTTCCGTTGGGACGCGGTCATGCGCTCCTTGAAGCAGATCGGCTATGACGGAGAACTTACCTTCGAGATTTTTAAATATCTTGAAAACATTCCCTGCGAAGTGATGCCCGATGCACTCAAATTCGCTGTCAATACGGGAAAACATTTGATTGATCTTTTTGAAAAAGCCGACGCTTAACGTCACACCACTTTGCTTTATTCCCAAGTATCAAAAATAAAAAATCAAGAAAACCACACGAGGTTTCTTTTGCCGAGCTTTTCTTTTCCCAAAGAAAAGCGGTGGTTTCTTTTGCCAAGCTTTTCTTGTCCCAAAGAAAAGCGGGAAAGGACGAAAAATATGAAAAAAATCCTCATGATCGCCACAGGTGGTACAATTGCTTCGGGACAAACAGAAAGCGGACTTGCCCCCCAGCTCAGCCCTGCCGATCTGCTCTATTATATTCCCGATGCCAAAAACATTTGCGACATCGAAACAATCCAGCTTTTTAATATCGACAGTACCAATATTCAGCCATTTCATTGGCTGATGATCGCAGAAACGATCGAAAAATTTTATCATCTTTATGACGGCTTTGTGATCTGCCACGGCACGGATACGCTGGCATACACGGGAGCGGCACTCTCCTATCTCATTCAGCACACAAGAAAACCCATCGTGTTGACAGGCGCACAAAAACCCATCGCAGAGGATTCCACCGATGCCAAAACGAATCTGCTTGATAGCCTTCGTTATGCGGTTTCCGGAGATTCAGGCGTTGTCATCGTTTTTGGCGGCGCCGTCATCGCAGGCACGAGAGCCAGAAAAATGCGAACCAAAAGCTATAACGCTTTCAGCAGCATCAATTTTCCGGAGCTTGCCGCTATTCATGAAGACCGTGTCGTGCGCTATATTCCCTGCGCAGAAACAGAAAAACCGAAATTTTATCATAAACTCAACAGCCGTATTTTCGTTTTGAAACTCATTCCCGGCATGGCAGCAGAAGCTTTTGCCGCGGCAGCTTCGTTTGCGGACGGCATCATCATCGAAAGCTACGGTGTCGGCGGCATTCCCGATATTTATCTCAAAGAGCTGGAAAAGCTCATCGCAGCAGGAAAGACCGTCATCATGGCAACGCAAGTAACCGAAGAAGGCAGTGATATCAAGGTTTATAAAGTCGGTCAGCACATCAAAAAGCGCTATAAGATTTTGGAAACTTATGATATGACACTCGAATCCACCGTCACAAAACTCATGTGGGCAATGGGTCAATCCAATGACCCTGCTGAAATCCGCAAATATTTCTGCACCAGCATCAATTACGATCTGCTCTTCTGATAAGGAGGAACTTTATGAAAAATATTGCAGTCATCACAGGTGCTTCCAGCGGCATCGGAAAATATTTTGCTGAAACGGTGGATACCGCCGGCAATTTCGATGAAATCTGGGTCATCGCACGAAATCTTGACCGTTTGGAAGCATTAAAAGAAATCGTTCCGTTCCCCACACGTGCCATCGCACTTGATCTTTCCGAAAAAACAAGCTATGTCGAATTCGGCAAGCTTCTCGAAGAAGAAAAGCCGAACGTGCAGCTCCTCATCAACTGCAGCGGCTTTGGAAAATTCTGTGCCACACTCGATACCCCTCTTGAAGTGAATCTGAATATGGTCGATCTCAACTGCGAAGCGATCGTTGCTCTCTGTCAGCTTGCAATTCCTTATATGGAAACAGGCGCAAAAATCATCAATATCGCCTCCGTTGCAGCATTCCAACCGATTCCTTACATCAACGTTTACGGTGCCACCAAAGCTTTTGTTTTAAGCTACAGTCGCGCGCTGAACCGCGAGATGAAAAAACGCGGCATTACCGTCACCGCCGTTTGTCCTTTCTGGACAAAAACAGAATTCTTTAATCGCGCTGTTGCCGCAGAAACAGATCCCGTCGTCAAAAAATACGTCGCCATGTATGAACCGAAACAGATCGTAACTCGCGCATGGCGTGATATGAAAAAAGGCAAGGACGTCAGCATGTACGGCTTTATCGCACGCGCACAAACACTTCTCACCAAGCTTTTGCCGCACAAGATCATCATGTCCGTATGGCAAAGTCAACAGAAACTAAAATGACAAATTATACACATTGTACACTTTGTCCTCGCAATTGCCGCGTCGACCGACGGAAAAGCCGTGGTTTTTGCGGGGAATCGGATAAGCTCCGCGTGGCGCGTGCGGCACTTCATTTTTGGGAAGAACCGCCGATCTCGGGAGAGGTCGGTTCTGGCACCGTCTTTTTCACAGGATGCACCCTACGGTGTATCTTCTGCCAAAATGCAAACATCGCAGGTGGACATCACGGCAAAGAGATCACCATAGCGCGACTTGCGGAAATCTTTCTGGAATTGCAAACACAAGGCGCGGCAAACGTCAACCTCGTTACGCCGACGCATTTTCTGCCACATATCATAGAAGCTTTGAAGCTTGCAAAAGAAAATGGACTTTCCATTCCGATCGTGTATAATTGCGGCGGTTATGAAAAAGTGGAAACGCTTGCGCTTTTCGAAGGGCTTGTGGATATTTATCTCCCCGACTACAAATATCGCTCCCATTCGCTCGCAAAAACGCTCTCCGCCGCCGAGGATTATCCAGAAACCGCGGAAAAAGCGCTCCGCGAAATGCTCCGACAAGTCGGCAAACCCGTCTTTGATGAAAATGGCATGATGAAAAAAGGCGTCATCGTCCGCCATCTTGTCCTGCCCTCGCACACGGACGATTCCATCGCGGTGCTTGACTTTTTATATAAAACCTTTGGGGACGATATCTATATCAGCATCATGAGTCAGTATACGCCGATGAAAAAGTTTGAAGATCACCCCACCCTTTCTCGCAAGCTGACCACCTATGAATATCAAAAAGTCGTGCGACACGCAGAAAAGCTTGGCATCACTAAAGGATTTCTGCAAAGCGGTGAAGCGGCAAAGGAAAGCTTCATTCCCGCTTTTGATTTTACAGGGATCTGAATACAAAAACAAAAGTTGATGTTGACATTTCTTATTCATAATGATAAAATAAGCAAAAATTCAAAAAATAGGAGGCTCTTATGTCCGAAAACAAAACCGTATCCGCACAGCACGCTGTCATCGGTAACACTGATGCGCATGGCGAGATCAAATTTGAACGCACCACTCACCCCGGCGCCGCGTGGTTCTATCAACCCACACAGCTTGGTCTTTTCATTCATTTCGGCATCTCCACCGTTGCCGGTGACGTTGATATTTCTTGGGGGATGATGGATAACCCCATTCGCCGCAAAAAACGCAACGGCATCTTGACACCTCGTGAATACTGGGCGCTCGCAGAAAAATTCAATCCCGACAAATACAATCCTGAAGAATGGCTCAGCGCGGCAAAGGAAGCCGGCTTTACATACGCCGTTTTCACC
>JBGVIG010000063.1:0-3501 GCA_045122995.1 Eubacteriales bacterium
CCGGGAACGGCGCCCTTAACGGCGATAAGGTTCTTTTCTGCATCCACACGAACAACGTCGAGGTTCTGAACGGGTACCTGTTCGTTACCGTACTGACCAGGCATCTTGTGATTCTTGAAGATGCGGGCAGGGTCGATAGAACCCATGGAACCGGGCTGGCGGTGAACAGGGCCAACACCGTGTGTCATGCGGAGCTTGTGGTGATTCCATCTTTTGATAACGCCGGAATAACCATGACCTTTTGTAATACCGGTAACGTCAACTCTGTCACCGGAAGCGAATGTGTCTGCGGAGATGATATCACCGACATTCATGTTTGCAGCGTCATCAAGTCTGAATTCTTTGAGGTGTTTTTTTACAGCAACACCTGCTTTAGCGAAGTGACCTTTTTCTGCTTTGGTGAGCTTTCTTTCAGCAATGTCTTCAAAGCCAAGCTGAACGCTCGAATAACCGTCTTTTTCAACGGTCTTCTTCTGTGCGACTACGCAGGGGCCAGCTTCAATGATGGTGACCGGAATTACGTTGCCGACTTCGTCGAAGATCTGGGTCATGCCGATCTTCTTACCAATGATTCCTTTTTTCATTTTCTTTCTCCTTGTAAGGTTATTGGTTGACCACCGCTACCTGCGGGCGGGTCAACTTGACCAACCGAATGTGTCGCGGAAAGAGGAATTATCCTTGCACATACATTGGATCGAATCGCTTTAACTGAAATTAAAGCTTGATTTCGATTTCAACGCCGGCCGGAAGTTCGAGAGCTGTGAGAGCTTCGATGGTTTTCTGAGAAGGTTTGATAACATCAATCAATCTCTTGTGAGTTCTGTATTCAAACTGTTCGCGGCTATCTTTGTATTTATGAACAGCGCGGAGAATGGTCACGATTTCCTTTTCGGTGGGAAGCGGAATGGGACCGGAAACGGTTGCACCGTTTCTCTTTGCGGTTTCAACAATTTTTTCTGCTGCTGCATCGATCAAGGTGTGATCGTAGCTTTTCAGTCTGATTCTGATTTTTTCACTAACTGCCACTTGATTTTGCCTCCTTATATATTTTGCTATCGGCGGCGATACCTTTACGCTCGCAAGCCGTAAGGTATGCTCAGATTCGTAGGCGAACACCACACCGGGCGTTTCCTCATACCCGTGCAAAAAGCCGGATTTTTGCCCGGCCTTATTGGTTGTTCGCATTTGTTTTGTTCGGATTGACGTCGCACGCGGCGCAATATCCCAAACGCTAATCTTCGTTCGCCTTGAAATCCGGCGCCCGTTTATCGGACATACTCTGCGGAAATTACCCGTTCTTCACGGCAACCTCCCGCTTCATCGCACATCAAGCTTATATAGTATACCTCATTTTTCACGAAATGTCAACACTTTTCAGAAAATTTCCCAAAAAAAGATGTAAAAAATATCAATTTTCGCATTCTTGTTTTTGTTCACATTGCACAAACATGAATTTTTTTCAAAAAACAGGCGAAAATCACCGCTTTCTATGGTATAATAGAAAAACAGAGAAACCCAAACAGAAAAAATCTAAAGGAACGGTTCAAAGACATGGAAAAACACATTGAATACACCACAAAAGGCACCTGCTCTCGCCAGATCAAAATCACACTTAACGACGGCATCATCGAATCCGCTGAATTTGTCGGCGGTTGCCACGGCAATACACAGGGCATCACCAAGCTCGTTAAGGGCATGAAGGCAGAAGATGTGATCGCTCGCCTCAAAGGCACTGATTGCAGAGGCAGAGGCACCTCCTGCCCCGATCAGCTTGCAAAAGCGCTCGAAGCAGCACTCGCTGAATAAGCAAAATCAACAAACAGCGGCAATCGCCGCTCATGCGTCGGTAGCGCAGCTGGATAGAGCGACAGATTCCGATTCTGTAGGCCGCGGGTTCAAATCCTGTCCGACGCGCCAACAAAGAACCTCAACACGAAATTTTGTGTTGAGGTTCTTTCTTTTTCCGATAAATGAAAAGCATTGCATTTTTTCACACAATATGATATAATGAAGCCATTAACAATAAAGTTTCTTCCTATATGTTATAATAACAAAAGGAGCGCACAATGAAAATCGGAGTTTTAACCGCCGGAACACTTGACGTCCTCGGCATCAATAAAGGCTTTGAAGCAATCAAAAACGCAGGCTTTGAAGTTGTAGATTTTAACCTTGACACCTATTTTGCTCACAAACATACCTTCGATGAAGAACTCCTCGAAAAACATCGCAACAACGAAGCCTTCAAAGCTTATATGCAAGAAGTGCGTGAAGCCGCAAAAAAACACGGTATCACATTTGGTCAATTCCATGCACCCTTCCCTTCCTATAACGCCCGCAAACACGAAAACACCGCAATCATGAGAGAAGCAATCAAAAAGAGTATCATTGCATGCGGAGAATGCGGTTGCAAACACATCGTCGTTCACCCCAGCTGTGACGGGAACATGCGTGAGCCTTCCTTGACAAAAGAAATGGAGTATGCGGAAAATATCGCTTTCTATTCTTCCCTCATTCCTCTCCTAAAAGAATATAAAGTTACTTGTTGTCTTGAAAATATGTGGGCACAAGATTCCAAATCCAAAAAAGCGTATATATGCTCTTGCTCCGACGCCGCAGAAGTCTGCCAATATATCGACGAGCTCAACGAGATCGCCGAAGAAAAATGTTTCGCCTTCTGTCTTGACATCGGTCATCTGATCATGCTCGGCTTGGATCCTTGTTATTTCATGGAAGCGATCGGCAATCGTTTGGAAACGCTCCATATTCACGACAACGATGGTTTTGGCGATGATCACACAGCACCGTACCTCGGCGTCACCAATTGGGATCGCGTCATCAAAGGTTTGCGCAGCATCGGCTACCAAGGAAACATCAGCTTCGAAACGGCTTCTTTCAATCGTCTTTTCCCCAAAGAGCTTGTCCCGGATGCTTTGAAGCTTCTTGGTGCAACGGCAAATTATTTCCGCGCAAGAGTTTTGGCAGAATAACACTATATATAATAAATGGAAGGAAATTTGCAAACCATGCCCGAAACCACTCCTATGCGCATCATCGCTCATATCCGCAATCATTTTCCGGAAAAGTTCGGAATCCCGCGCCAAAGCGGACTTGTGGATAGCGTACATGCCACGATCGTTTTTGAGCCCGAATATCGAAATCCCGATGCTTTTCGCGGTTTGGAAGGTTATTCTCACATTTGGCTTCTTTGGCAATTTTCAGAAGCGATCCGTGAAGACTGGTCACCAACAGTCCGCCCTCCACGACTTGGTGGCAACAAACGAATGGGCGTTTTCGCAACGCGCTCCCCATTTCGTCCGAACCCCATCGGACTTTCCTCAGTACGCATTGTAAAAATCGACTTGCACACCCCCGAAGGTCCTGTGATCCACGTGGCAGGCGCCGATCTCCTCGACGGCACACCAATCTATGACGTCAAGCCATATCTTTCCTACACGGATTCTCACCCCGACGCACGCGGCGGCTTTGGATTCACACCCGGAG
>JBGVIG010000064.1:0-3498 GCA_045122995.1 Eubacteriales bacterium
GTTTGTTTATAACAAAGAAGTTCTCCAAAAGCTACACAAAATTGTTCCGCAATCGACCGCAATTTCTATCCAAGAAGCGATCTATTCCAATAATGCTACGGCACTTCAAAAGCACATCGGTACGCTTTTGATGCAGTCTGCAAGCAGCTACGATACCGTCGGTGAGAACTTCTACCACGGACTTGTCCTCGGTCTCTGCGCAACGTTGGATAACCGTTACTATATCACGTCCAATCGCGAATCGGGCGAAGGTCGCTATGACATCTGCCTCTGCCCCAAGGACACAAAGATGCCCGGCGTTCTCATCGAACTCAAGGCAGCTAAGAACGCTTCCGACGACGAGCTGAAAGAGCTTTCCGAAACGGCTCTGAAGCAGATCAACGATAGAAAATACGATACCGAACTCACCACCAAGGGCGTCAAGAACGTATTCAAATACGGCGTGGCGTTTAGTGGGAAACGGGTTGAGATTGCATCTGTGTAAACCATCTTTGAAGGAAAATGTAACTAATCGAAAGGATAATAATTATGGTTTTGAAAACATTATCATCTGAAGGAAAAATAGCATATTTGATTAAGCCCATTTTGAAGGTTTTACAGGAAGCCGGCGGTCAGTTGGAGCGTTCTGAAATCAAGGAGCGTATTGCAGATTTGGATGATCAAATAGCAGAATATGCAGAAATAGAAAAGAAGTCTAAGAAGACTGGTAACACCTATAAAGAATTCAATTTCAAATTCAACTTTGCTATTAAAGATCTGTTCTTCAATGATCTACTAACATTCACGGATTCTTCTCCGGTTACTCTTACTGATAAGGGCTTATATCTTGATGTTGACAAGTTGGATGTTCAAAAAGAGATTATAGAACCCTCTAAGAAACACTGGGAAGAACTTAGTCAAAAGAATAAAAAGAACAAAGTAGCAGATGTTAGCGACAACGAAGAAGAAACGCAAGCTGAAGAAAAGATAAAGGATGATTTCAAAGAAAACTTACTTGCTGCAATTTCAAAAATGACCCCCAAAAAGTTCGAGGCGTTTTCGAGAGCTTTGTTAAATCGTATGGGTGTTGAATTCACCGAGAAAGGAATTCAAATCAGCAATGACGGTGGCATTGATGGCTATGGTTATCACATTGACACTAACGATTTCAGAACTACAAGAGTTGTCATTCAGTGCAAGAGATATAATGTTGCCCCCGTTTCTGAGCCTGAAATCAATCAGTTCTTGGGTGCTATGAATAAATACCAAGCCGACTATGGTGTATTTATTACAAACGGCAGATTTACAAATGCCGCGAAGAATGCTGCAAGAGAAGGTTCTCCTATTACTTTGATTGACGGTAATGAATTGGTGAGACTTGTTATTAGATATGAATTATACATAACACCGGTTAAAACTTATG
This sequence comes from Eubacteriales bacterium, assembly GCA_045122995.1. Taxonomy (GTDB): domain Bacteria; phylum Bacillota; class Clostridia; order Oscillospirales; family CAG-272; genus QALR01. The sequence continues at coordinate 1,403 of JBGVIG010000064.1, forward strand.
TGTTGGATGAGTTTTATAACACTGAAGAGTAAGATAAAGGAGTATTTATAATGGCAACAAATTCTACAGCCAACATTGGCTTTGAAAAGGAAATGTGGGATGCGGCTTGCGTATTGCGTGGCAATATGGATGCTTCCGAATATAAAAGTGTTGTTCTTGGATTGATATTTCTTAAATACATTTCAGATCGTTTTGATGAGAAATATCAGCAGCTCGTTGACGAAGGTGACGGCTTTGAGGAGGATGTAGATGAGTACACTTCTGAGGGCATATTCTTCGTTCCCGAAAACGCCCGCTGGAGCGTTATCGCATCGAAGGCACACACCGCTGAGATCGGTACTATTATCGACGAAGCGATGAGAGCCATCGAAAAAGAAAACAAGAGACTCAAGGACATTCTTCCCAAGAACTTCGCCCGTCCCGAACTGGACAAGCGCAGACTCGGTGATGTCGTTGACCTCTTCACAAACATCAAAATGGTAGAAGCAGGATCCAGCCGAGACATCCTCGGCAGAACTTACGAATACTGCCTCTCCAAGTTTGCCGAGCAGGAAGGAAAGCTGGCTGGTGAGTTCTACACGCCCTCTTGTGTAGTACGTACACTGGTCGAAGTGCTTCAGCCCTACAACGGACGCGTTTATGACCCGTGCTGTGGATCGGGCGGTATGTTCGTACAGAGCGCCAAATTCATTGAGAACCACAGCGGCAATTTGAGAAACATCTCCGTTTTCGGGCAGGACTCCAACCCGACCACATGGAAGCTGGCACAGATGAACCTTGCCATCCGTGGCATCGAGGCAAACCTTGGCAGCTACAACGCGGACACTTTTTTCAATGACTGCCATCCGACCATGCGGGCAGACTTCATCATGGCAAACCCGCCTTTCAACCTTTCGGACTGGGGCGCGGATAAGCTCAAGGATGATGTGCGTTGGCAGTATGGTATGCCCCCCGCAGGCAACGCAAACTTCGCATGGCTTCAGCACATGATATACCACCTCGCACCAAACGGTAAAATCGGCATGGTGCTTGCAAACGGTGCACTTTCTTCCCAGAGCGGCGGCGAAGGCGAAATTCGCAAGAACATTGTAAATGCGGACTTGGTCGAATGTATCGTGGCAATGCCGACGCAGCTCTTCTACACCACACAGATTCCTGTATCGCTGTGGTTTTTGTCCCGAAATAAGAAGCAGCGCGGCAAGACACTGTTCATTGATGCGCGTAAGCTCGGCACCATGGTATCGCGTCGCCTCCGTGAGCTGACAGATGATGACATCGCGCTGATTGCTGATACATACAAAGCATATTGTGACGGCATGTTGGAGGATCAAAAGGGCTTCTGCGCTGTTGTCGATACTGACGAAATCGGCAGACAAGATTACATCCTTACTCCTGGTCGTTATGTTGGCATCGAGGAGCAGGAGGAAGACGGCGAACCCTTCGAAGAAAAGATGACCAGATTGACTGGTGAGCTGGCAGATCTTTTCCAACAGTCGCATACGCTGGAAGCGGAAATAAGAGAAAAGCTGGAGGCGATTGGTTATGGCATCTGAGTGGACAACCATTCGGGCTGCTGATTTTATTGAGTTCAATCCTCGATTGAGCATAAAGAAAAATGCCATTGCAACCAAGGTGGCAATGGATAAATTGCAGCCGTTTACAAAGAAAATTCCTGCAACCGAGCAGGCAGAATTCGCTGGCGGATCAAAGTTCTGCAACGGCAACACTTTAATGGCGCGGATTACGCCCTGCCTTGAAAATGGCAAAACAGCTTTTGTTGACGTTCTCCAAGACGGAGAGGTCGGATTTGGCTCGACAGAGTTTATAGTAATGAGAGCCCGAGATGGCATCAGTGATCCGCAGTTTATTTACTATCTTGCTACCAGCCCTTCCTTCCGAAATGTCGCCATCAAATCAATGGTGGGATCATCGGGACGGCAGCGCGTACAGCAAGGAGTGTTGGACGACTTAGAACTTGTTGTTCCCCCGCTGGAGGAACAGAAAAAAATCGGCGCATTTCTTGCCATGTTCGATGAGAAAATCGCGCTCAACAATAAGATAAACGATAATTTACAGCACCAAGCGTTTGCATTGTT
>JBGVIG010000065.1:0-7524 GCA_045122995.1 Eubacteriales bacterium
GCTGTGCGGCGCTTGCGCAAAGGAAGATGTAATGCCTGAAGAGGGCACTTTGACCAGAATTACGGTGGATATCAATCCGAGCGTAGAATTTATGGTTGATGACCAAAATAGAGTGGTTTCGGCAACGGCACTGAATGATGACGGCAGCATTTTGATCGCGGGAGAAGCTTTGGTTGGCAAAACACCCGAAGAAGCGACTGCGCTTATCGTATCCCTTGCGGCAGAAACAGGCTATCTTGTAAAGGGAAATGTCGAGATAAGCGAGAATACGGTGACGATTTCTGTTTCGGGCGATACTCGCTATGCAAAAGCATTGGAGGAAGATCTCTCTGAAAGTGTGAATGATGTTTTGGAAGAATTCGACATCAACGGCAAAATCGCAACGGCAGAAGCATTAAATACAGAAGCGCTTCGCGCTATCGCACTTAACACTTCGCTTTATACCGAGGAAGAGCTTGCACAGATGGATGATGATCAGCTTTATGCTGTGATTGCCGCAGGTCGTGTGGAAACAGCACTTCTTCTCACCGAGGAAATGCGAAATGCTTACTATGCGGCAAAAGAATATGAAATTTCCTTTGCCGAAAGCGAAGCCACTGCTAATGTAATCAAAGCGATGGGCGGTCTTTATACGCTTACTTATACTGCATATAAGACAGCAATTGATGTGTATGCACGCGCAATTACCGATCTTGATAATTTCCGCTATGCAACGTTGGTGGATCCCAACTCCATGTATCAAAAATCTCTCGCGGCACTCCGAGAAGCAAAGGTTGAGTTTTTAGCACAGAAAAATTATACGGCATCTCTTCAGGTGAACGGTGAAGAGTATGCTGCAGCAAGCGTGACCTTGCAAATGCGCGAAGATGAATATGACCGTGCGCTTGCGGCTTATGAAGCAATGGGAAATCAAGTGAATGCTTCTATGGAAAACTTGATCGCGGCACTCAGACAATCCGAAGCAAGACTTCGTGAATTGGAAAATACACTTTTTGATGAAAATATCGAAGCAAAATTGAAGGAAAATGCGGTAGCGCTGGAAATGGAAATCAATGCGGCAAAAGATAATTTCTTTGCAAAATTTGAAAATGCGCATAGCGATGATATTGCAAGCATCGAAGCTTCGCTGATTGCGAAAAAGCAAGACCTCAAAAATTCCATTGAAGGCGGAAATGCCGAATAAAGAAACATTTGCCAAAGACTCTTATAATAAAAAAGCCAAATCCGATAGGATTTGGCTTTTTTATTGCTTTCAATCAGTGAATCGATTCGCACAATATGATAGTGGAAAACGACTCGTTTCTTTAGGTTCCACACTTTTCTTTTCATAAAGAAAAGGTGGGCGTTTCTTCTTTGTTGCATTTACGCTTGTCTAAATAAATTTGTAAGCAAAAACAGCTCGTTTCTTCTTTGCATACTTTCTGCTTTTCGCAAAGAAGAAAGTATGTTATTTGCCGGCAACGCTCATGTCTTTGATCAGAACGTCGGGAGAACCGAAGGTGGTCTTTCCGCCTGGAACACCGAATTTCACTTCATTGGAGAGTGCGGCGATCGACTTCAAAAGTTCAAAGAAGTTGCCCGCGATGGTAAAGGATTTCACAGCGTTTGCTTTCTTGCCGTCTTTGATGAGGAAGCCTGCGCTTTCCAAAGAGAAATCGCCTGTTACAGGGTTTGCGCCTGCGTGCAAGCCTTTCACTTCTGTAACGTAAACGCCGTTTCCTGCGAGCGCGAGAAGATCATCTTCTGTGTAATTGCCAGCTTCAATGCAGAACGCATAAGGGCTGATGTCGACAGGGGAGGAATAACCGCCCTTGCTTGCATTGCCCGTGGTTTCTACACCGGCACGTTTTGCGGTTTCGCGATTGTGGAGAAGTGTTTTGAGAACGCCGTTTTCCACGATGTTTTTGCGGTATGCCGCAACGCCTTCTGCGTCAAAATAAGACTGGATAGAAATGCCTTCGCGCTTCGGATCGTCGGAGATGGTGACGATATCGGAAGCGATCACGGTGTTTTCCTTGCCTGCGAGAAGGGACATGCCCATCTGTGCACTTTTTGCGGAGAATGCAGAGGAGAATACCGCGAGAATGGAACGCATCTGTTTGCCGTCAAGAATAACGTTCATTTTGCCCGATTCCACACTGCCGGCACCGATCTTGGAGAGCGCTTCGTCAACGACTTCTTTTGCAATTTCTGCCGTGCTAAGACCTTCTTTGAGTTCTCTCACAGCATAATCGTTTTCTACTTCACCGTCTTTGGCAACGACAGCCGCCGCCATCACAGCGGTGATACCACAGCTGTTTTCAAGGTCAAGACCGTGAGAATTTACAAGACGAATGGTGTATCCGCTGGACATTGCCGCGGTGGAGGTGCCGTCTTGAACCGCATCGCTTGCAGCATAGGTGTCAGCAGCAACGGTGAGCGCGAGTTCTTTCAGTTTGCCTGCATCAGCGGGAACAAATTCGGGTGTGTTCGGCTTTTCGTAGGAAGGAGAACCTGCGAAAATGCCAACAGTATCTTCTTTTTCGGTATATTTTGCGTTTTCAATGGCACGGTCTACGAGTTCTGCCATTTCGGTTTCTTCCATCAGCTCGGTGGATGCATAGCCCATTTTGCCGTCCATGACAAGGCGAAGACAAAGACCGCCTGCCACGCCGGAGGAGAAGGAGCTGATCTCTTTGTTGAGTGTTTCTACCGAGGTGTCTGCAGAGGACATATAGTAGATTTCATATTCTTTTACGCCGCGCGCTTCTGCCGCATTTTTCAGCGCGGACTTCAATGCTTCAAAGTTCATTTTCTACCTCCTACGGTGATTTTGGATACGCGAATGAGAGGCTGACCGACGTCAGTGGGAACACTGCCGCTGGAGCTACCGCACATACCTTGTGCGGTGTCAAGATTCTGACCGACCATGTCGATATCCTGAATAATCTGCGCACCGGTACCAACGAGAGAAGCACCGCGAACGGGTTCGCAGATCTTGCCGTTACGAACAAGATAACCTTCGTTGACGGAGAAGTTAAATGCGCCGGTGAGCGGGTTTACGGAACCGCCGCCCATAGATTTTGCGTAAAGACCGTATTCGATAGAAGAAATAATGTCTTCATTTTTGTCGGGACCGTTGGCGATATAGGTGTTTGTCATACGGGAAGTGGGCTCATAGAGATAACTTTCTCTTCTGCCGTTACCTGTCATGGGCATGCCCATGCGGCGGGAACCGAGACGGTCGATCATATAGTTCTTGAGAATACCATTTTCGATGAGGACGTTCTTTTGTGTGGGGTGACCTTCGTCATCGATATTGACAGAGCCCCATGCGTTCGGGATCGTACCGTCGTCGATCGCAGTAACCTTTTCATTTGCGATCTTCTGACCGAGCTTGCCGCACATCTGAGAAGTACCTGTACCAACGGAAGTTGCTTCGAGAGAGTGACCGCATGCTTCGTGGAAAATAACGCCGCCGAAACCGTTTTCGATGGCAACAGTCATCTGACCTGCAGGGCAATAATCGGCTGTGAGATTGGTGATCGCCTGTCTTGCGGCTTCCGTACCGATTTCTTTAGGCGGGAAGAGCTCAAAGACTTCAAGGCCCATACCTCTGCCGGGTGCGCAGGAACCGGACTGATTTTCGCCGCCAGCAGAAGCGATGGCATTGACAGCCATACGTGTTCTCATGTGGCGGTCAGAGGTGAGAAGACCTTCGGTGTTGGCGATCTGAATGGTGTGGTCAACGGTGAGCAGGTGGCCGACAACCTGCGCGATGCGATCATCATATTCGGAAGCAGAGGTGCAAGCTTCGCGCAAAAGCGAAATTTTTGTTTTCATCTCTGCAGTGGAGGGAACTACTTTCACAGGGTGAATATTGGGGAAAGTGCGTTCGGTGAGAACAACGTTCTGCGGCGCGTGTTTGTCACCCATAGCTTCCGCAACGGATTTTGCACACTGAATAAGACCTGCACGAGAGATATCGGAAGTGGAGCCGTAAACGGTTCTGGTGCCGAGGAATGCACGGATACCAACACCGGACACGGTATTATCGGCGATGGTTTCGATCTTGCCACCCATCAAAACCACTCTGCCGTTTCTTGTCAGCTCGCAGTAAACCTCAGCGAAATCCGCGCCTGTGGACGTGGCAATGCCGAGAATTTCTTCAAGCAATCTTTTTTCTAACATAAAACCTCCTTTAAGATGTTCGTTTTGAATTTTCCTTGGAAAAACGAATTCTTTTCTAACAATAATTATACCTCATAAATTTTTTATGTCAAGTTGAAAGGCGGATTTTTTTGCAAAGGCTACTTGACAAACATAGGATATTCTGCTATAATTCAACTGTGCTATGTGACGTAGTACAGTTGAACCTCCAAAAACGAAAGGAGAAAGAAAAAATGCTCGTTATTGATAAATTTTCGAGAAAACCTATCTATGAGCAGATCGTGGAAGGGATCGAATATGAGATCGTCACAGGCATCTTAAAAGCGAAAGATCAACTTCCTTCTATTAGAGAACTTTCCGCTATGCACGCCGTCAATCCCAATACGATTCAAAAAGCTTTTATGGAGTTGGAGCGCGCAGGTATCATCATCACGGGGCAAGGCAGAGGTTGCTTTGTTTCGGATAATGCCGTGGAAAAGATTAGGGAGCGTCTGCGCCCAAAGATCGCCGAGGTGGAAACGCTTGCCCGTGAGCTTGCACGCGCAGGCATCGCGAAAGAAGATCTGCTTCGTGCCGTGGAAAACGCCTATGCGGCGCAATCATCTTAAAAAGAAAGGAAGAACGATATGATTTGTGCTAAAAACGTTACGATGAAATTCGATGATTTCACCGCGTTGAAAAATTTGAATTGCGAAATTCCAAATGCTTGTATCTATGGGCTTGTTGGCAGCAACGGTGCGGGAAAATCCACATTTTTGCGCCTTATCAGTGGTGTTTACCGTCCGTATGCCGGAGAGATCACCGTGGACGGCGCACCTGTTTATGAAAACTTCGATATTAAGCAAAAAATTCTTTACGTACCCGATGAGCTGTATTTTTTGCCGCAATCGGATATGAGAACGATGGCAAGATTTTATGCCGCTGTTTATAGGGATTTTAACAATGAGCGTTTTGAAAATCTGACAAAGACCTTTGGGCTGAATCCCGATAAAAATCTTAATACTTTTTCCAAAGGTATGCGCAGGCAAGCTGCGACGATCCTTGCGCTTTCCGCCATGCCGCAGTTTCTTTTCTTTGATGAAACCTTTGACGGACTGGATCCTGTCATGCGTAATCTTGTAAAGCAGGTTATTTACAATGACGTTTTGGAGCGGGGAACTACCACGATTATCACTTCTCATTCGCTTCGTGAATTGGAAGATACCTGCGATCAGCTTGCGCTCCTTCATAAAGGCGGCATTGTTTTCGAAAGTGATATTCAAAATCTGAAAACCTCGCTATTTAAAGTGCAGGTTGCTTTCCGCGAACAATTTGACCGTGCGCGTTTTGAGGGTATCGAGATCCTGAATTATAATCACGCAGGTTCTGTTGCCAATTTCATTGCGCGCGGCAATAAAGAGGAGATTCTTGCCCGTATCCGCGTGATGGATCCCGTTTTGCTTGACGTGCTTCCGCTCAATCTGGAAGAGGTATTTATTTATGAAATGGAAGCGCTCGGCTATGCTTTCAAAGATATTTTGATGTGAGGAGGTTCTTGCAGATGAAAAATATATTTTCTACAAGGCTTTATTTGCAAGGCTTGCGTAAAGTGCGCAACGCAGGCATCGCGATGGCGATCATCGTGATCGTGCTGAACGCTTTGGTGCCTGTTTTTGCATTGATCGAGGAGCAGTCGCTTTGGCCGGGGACTATTAGAGTCGTTTCCCCGATTTCGATCTCACTTTTCGCCCCTTTCGGTGTCACGATGATCCTTTTTGCACCGCTTCTTGTTTATTCTATGTTTTCCTATCTCAATGAGCGAAAGTCTTCGGACTTTTATCATTCGATTCCGCAAAAGCGCATTTGTGTTTATCTCAGCTTTATCGCGTCGATCATGACGTGGATCGTGAGCGTACTTCTTGCGAGTGTCGTTGTGAACAGCATACTTTGGTCGCTGACGAAATACTATTCCGTGAGTGCCGAAGCGATCTGGCTTTCTTTTGCGGCGTTTCTTATCATTGCCGTTGTGATGGCTGGTTTTATGGCGCTTGCCATGATGATCACGGGTACGACGATCTCCAACTGCCTTGTTTTTCTCCTGCTTTTGCTTTTTGTTCGTGCGATCGGTCTATTCTTTGTCACTTGCCTTGAAGAATTGGCACCGATGCTGGTTTTGGAAACTTCATGGCTTCGTGTTTTCAGCATTGAATTTTTCATGCCGTTTGAAATTTTATTTAATGGCATGTTCAGCGGCACAGACCGCTCTTTCCGCATGGTGGGAATGTCCCTATATTGGCTCGTTGTCGGAATCTTGCTTTTTGTTGCAGCAGGTTTCTTCTATTGTCGCCGCCGAAGCGAGAACGCTACCAAAAGCGCGCCGAATCGTATCATGCAGCATATTTATCGCATCGCGGTAACGTTTCCGTTCGTGCTTCTTGGCGTGACTTTTATTATTTATGAAAATGAATTTGACGCATATCATCTCATCTTTTTTGTTGTTGCGCTTCTCGTTTACGTCATTTATGAATTGATCACCACCAAAAAGATCAAGAGTGTTTTGCGTTCGTTGCCGCTTTTCGCGGTTCCCGCATTGCTTTGTCTTGTTTTTCTTGGCTCTGTTTACGGCACGAGAGCCGCACTTTATCTTGCTGTTCCCGAAGAAGACGAGATCGAAAGTGTGGCGCTCGACGGAGATTATTATTCTTCCGCATACGAATACCGTGTTGCGACAGATATTTACGTGCATGATGTGAACGTGATCAAAGACGTGGCACAGGCACTGGTGGATTCCAAAACGTGGAGCGGCCATAAAAGCGGGGCATCTTTGGTGAAGGTGGACGGTTACACAGAGGAAGTCTATACGGAGGGGGAAACGCGATATTACTCCTCGACGATTTCCGTGAAGTTGAAATCGGGAAGGGTAAAGGAATACAATCTGTATTCACCCATCAACGTGCGCACACGCATTTTGAATGCAGACGAATGTCGCGCGGCATATCTCACGTTGCCGAGCCGCGAAAGCATCGGGGATATCTACGTTTCGTTTGGCGGTTACAGCACTTCGCACAACGGCGATGATGCATATGCGCTTTGGTCCTGCTTTACGCAGGAATACGCATCACTTTCCGAAGACGTCAAATTTGCGGTGAAGGCTTATTCCCAAGATAAAACCGATGATGAGGATATGCGTGCATATGGCACCATCGAGGTTTCTGGCAGATGGAACGATGATTATTATTTCAGCAATTATCGCATCTATGAAAAGTATATGCCGAAAACGGCGGCACTTTTCCGCGAGATCTGTAATAAGAATAACGATCCGAAGACTCACCTTTCCCGTTTTCTCACGGAGCTTTCCAAGGTGCAGGATACGCATAGCTGTTCCTTTGAACTGGA
>JBGVIG010000066.1:0-1151 GCA_045122995.1 Eubacteriales bacterium
CTCTGCATGGATATGAATATCACCCACGCAAAGATAGGAAAAATCGCAAAATTTATCATAGCCCTTTACCTGCCCCGAAAGGCGGGTATAACTGTCACTGTGGCTTTTGATCTCGATGCCGCAAAGTCCTTCCGGTAAAACAGCGATCATATCTGCGCGAACTTTACCGATCGTTTTTTCCTCAAGAAATCGGATCTTTCCGTAATGTTCTTCTAAAAATTCACACAGCGCATCGCGCAAAAGCAAACCGTCTTTCCGCAGACGCCAATCGTTTTCCAGCATCAGTCTTCGTCTTCTCCACTGACCGCGCTGACAAGAAATGCGATCGTTTTCGCAACAACAAGTGCTGTCGTCAGAATCGCTAACGTCTTTGCCATAAAGCAAACGTAATCCTTCACATTCGGAGAAGGTTCTTCTGCCATTTCGGGTGTCACTTCGATCTCTTCCGCATCTTCTGCGGGAAGCTCTTCCAAATAATCCTCTTCACACACCGCAGGGCGGCAGGAAGGAATGGAAACGGAATTAAAAAATTTACGGATCTTCTTTTCAATCATAATAATCTCCATTCCGCCGCCTCACGGCGGCACAAATAAAATATGTTCAGATCAAATCGCGCAGTTTGGCAACAGCACGCTGATATTTCTTTTTGGAGGACTCCATCGTGATGCCGAGAAGTGCCGCGATCTCTTTATGCTTGAGTCCTGCGTAGATCTTCAAGGTGATGATCTGTCGCTCCTCGTCATCAAGGACATCCAGTGCCTTTTTCACTTCCATGGAAACAAGCACACTGCCCTCGTCAAATCGTACGCCGAAATCCTGCATATCTTCGGACGCACATTCAAATTTTCTTCGGCGGAAAAGGTCGATCGCAATATTTCGCGAAATGGAAAGCACCCATGCACGGGCATTTGTTCCGCGTCGATAAGTAAACGCCTTTTCCAGAATTTTCACATAAGTTTCCTGCACCACGTCGTCAGAGAGCGCAAAATCGCGGAGTACCGCGTACGCCACGGCGTAGATCTGGCGGTTCATGTACCGATGGATCACGCTGAGCGCTTCGTGCTCGCCTTCGGCAATATGAATCAATGCCTTTTCACAATCGGCATTTTCAAAAAGCTTTTCAATATCCATCGTCAAACCTCCTTCTCCAT
>JBGVIG010000067.1:0-10363 GCA_045122995.1 Eubacteriales bacterium
TTGGTCTTTTGCCCATCACAGCGATCTTTATAATGACAGCACTTTATTGTCTTTTCAGCAATATGTATTTAGAATGGCATTGGGTGACGGAATGGCTCTGTTATCTTCCCGAATCAATAGCATTTTACTTGGAATATGCAATGGTTTATGCTTCTCTCGGTATCCTTGCCTATCTCATTGATTTTGAAAAAGCAAAAATTTCTTCGATCAGCACCGTGCTTTCCGCAGTTGTAATCTTCGCTGTACCGTTTTTGCGATATGTGATCCGCCATCTTTTCTTTGTGAACACGATGAGCAAAGGAAATATGGAAGAAATGTTTCTTTCGGACGTTTTTGACGCAGTCTATCTTTTGTTCTTTTTCCTGCTTGGAGTTCTTGTTGTACTGATTTTACGCGCGATCTATGCGCTGATTTTGCTTCAAAAACCGCAAGCAAAGGGTAAGATCTTTACGGTCAAACACCCAATCGGTCTTGCCATGACGATCTATTTCGCTGCCAATTCCACGATCGCCACGATCATGTTCCTCACCGCAGGTGAATTTACCAAAGATCATATTTTCAGTCTTTTGATGGAATATGGTATCAATGCGATTGGCTTTGTAATTGCGATTTTCGGTGGTTTTATCACTTCCCTTTTGCTCTCGAAAAAAGAAAATTGATCTATGAAACGGACGATACCCAAAAAAATCGTCCGTTTCTTTTTGAAAAGAGGTGAATATATTGGATCAGACACGTTTTTCTGCCGTATGTGAAGAAGAAATTTTGCGCTTGCGTGAACGTTCGGGCATTGGAACGCTGGGAGAAAAAACGCTTCATGCTGTTCTGAAAAATTATTTTGAACCGGACTCTTCACGACATGAAATCAAGGTCGGTAATTATATCGCAGATATTGCACGAGAACATGAGATCGTGGAGATTCAGACGCGAGGATTTCATACGCTGTCGCCAAAGCTTTCCACATTTCTTGTGGAAAACTTCGTGACTATTGTTTACCCCATCATCAAAGAAAAACAGATCTTTTGGCTCGACCCGATCACTATGGCGGTGGAATCCACACGCAAAAGCAATAAAAACGGAACGATTTTTGATCTTTTACCGGAATTATATCGCATACGTTCTTTTCTTTCCAATCCAAACCTACGCATCTGTGTCACGGAAGTCAATGTGATCGAATACCGTTTGCTTGACGGTTATGGCAAAGACAGAAAAAATCACGCCACCAAATTGGATCTTGTCCCTTCAGCGCTTCTCGATGAGATATACTTTGAAACGCCAAATGATTATCTGCGCTTTTTATCCGATACCCTGCCCGAAAATTTTAGTTCCGCTGATTATCGTGCCATGATGAAAATTTCCTCACACACAGCAACCGCGGCACTCGGCGTGCTTCATACGCTGGGGCTGATCGAACAAAACGGTAAAAAAGGACGTGCTTTTATCTATCAACTCAAAAATTCTTTGATTGTTCATGAAAATGGCATACATTTGACATGAAATAGATTTGAATTTTTCATAGTTATTTGGTATAATATAAATAGAAAGAAAATTTTAGGAGGTATGCGAATGAACATTGCCGGTCTTTTGCTTCCAAGAAGTATGCTTGTGTATTTATATGAAGACAATTCCATTCGTCAAGCCATTGAAAAATTAAAATATCACGGATATGCTTCCTTGCCCGTGATCACCAGAGATAATCGCTATGTGGGAACGATCACCGAAGGCGATCTTTTCTGGTACTTCATCAATCAAGAAGAAACGTGCAAAGGAAATCTTCGCGAGATGGAAAAAGTTTCGATCAAAGAAGCCATGCGTGATCACACGAGTGCCGTACGCATCGATACAAAACCCGAAGATCTCATTGCAAGAGCAATGGTGCAGGATTTTGTTCCCGTAGTCGATGACCGCGAAAGCTTTATTGGTATCGTCAAACGCAGCACCATCATTAAAAAGCTTGCACTGGAACGAAAACAACTCGACTACGAAGAGATCTTCGCTTCGATCCCAGCTTATACATAAAAATAAAGCAAAAAACACCGCAGAAAATCTGCGGTGTTTTTATTTGCAAAAAGAGAAAAAGAAACAGCTCCCTTGCGGGAGCCGTTTCTTATAAATAATTAAGAGAAATTACTTATTTGATTACGGAAGTAACAGTTGCGAGTGCACCAGATTCAGTACCGATAGCCCAGTCATTGAGGATTACGAATACCTGACCGTCAACTTCGTATACGTTAACAGTGTAGATACCTTCACCCTGGATAGCCTGTTCTTTAGCAACAGTGTTCTTGAAAGAAGTCCAGATGTCGCCATTGAAGTACTTATCGATGTTAGCAGCAAGAGCTTCGTTGTAAGCGGTCTTAGCTTCGTTGAGAGCAGCCTGATATTTAGCCTTTACAGAAGTATTCTTGTAGAGGTTGTAGTTGAGTTCAGCAGCTTTAACAGCTTCTTTAGCAGCTTTCATAGAAAGTTCAAAGATAGCATCGCTTGCGAAAGTAGCAGTCTTGTTGTCAACAACCTTGAGAGTGCCGTTAGCATCCTGGTAGAGGAGTGTAGCGTCTTCGAGATCGTATACAACAGTTTCGCCGGTCTTCTTGCCGTTCTTGTTGAGCATGGAGTAAGTACCGATAATTTCGCCGTCTTCAACAGTAATTACAACGTTCTTCATGTAAACGCCGTTCTTACCGGTGGAGTCTGTTGCAGTTTCAATACCGATGGAATCAACGATCTTACCGTCTTTTTCAACAATGTACCAGCCGGAAGCGATCTTGGTGTTGATAGTGGGTTTAGTAGAACCGATTACAGTGTATTCGTAGTAGATAGAACCGATTTCTGTGCCGGAAGGAACAGCGTATACGGACTTGTTGGAGGATACGATTACATTGGAACCAGCAGTGTATGTGAGAACAGTTTCAGCGTCGGAAGGAACGTATACGAGGTATTCGTCTGCACCAACGGTGAGGCCGTCGTCAACAACTTCTTTATCAGTAGCTACGAGAGCGTCCTGACCAATGAGAACGAGTGCGCCGAGTTTGTTGTTGTAGAATTCAACATCTTCTGCGTATTCCCAATCAGTAGGCTGTTCGAATACAACAAAGTTATAGTGAGTAACAATGAGGTCTCTAGCAGCAGCTTCTGCGGGAGTCATCTTGCTTACAACGTAACCAGCAGTGGTAGGTGTAAGAAGAACAACTTCAGTGTCTTTGGTAAGTCTGTACTTAACAGCAGTGTCAGCAGCAGTGTCATCTTTATCAGATGCTACGATGCCTTCAGTCATACCGATCTTGGTTTCATTTGCTGTGGTGAACCAGTAAGAGCCGGGGAGGTAACCCTTTTCAGTGGAAGCCATAGCAGTGAATGCTACGTTAGCAACTGCGCTTTCAGCAGTAGCAACTACGCCTGCAGTTACAGTGCCTTCGGTGAATTCGCCAGCCTTGATGTCAGCGAGGTAGTCAGCTTCAGCAACTTTAGCGTCGTTGAAGGTGTAGTAGGATTTGCCTTCGAATACAGTGATCTTGTTGTAGGAGATAGTGCTTGTGTAGTCGATACCACGGTAGTCGTATTTAGCTACGAGGTTACCGTTAGCGTCAGCAGTAAGCTGAGCAAGAACATAGTTGGATCTGTTGTCCTTGATTTCGTCTACCCAATCACCGCAAGTAGTCTTGTCACAAGTGTGACCAGCAACTTCGTGAGCATCGTAGTTAGCAACGGGAACTTCGTTCTTAACGTCGAATACGATCCACTTAGCGAGTTTAACATCGTCGATGTCATTGAGAAGGATTTCAGCGAGTTCGCTGTCAGCAACGTTCTTCTTGGTTACAACTGCCTGGTCAACCTTGAAATCATAATCGTTGGTGATTTCAGTAGCAGTAACAGTGAGAGTCCATTCGTAGTTGCCCTTATCGTTCTTAGTGAGCATGTATCTGGGATCGCTGTAGATTTCAGCGGTTACAGTTACAGTAGCAGTAGGAGCAGCAACGCCGGCTACAACTTCTACACCATATTTATCTGCGTCGTATTCAACGAGAGCGGTGGAGTAAGTGATTTCGTCGTCATCAACAACAACGGGAGCGTTGAGGTTGAGAGTACCGGTCCAACCCTTGAATTCAATACCCTGTTTATTGGAAGTCTTTTCAACTACAGTGATGTAATTGAAGGAACCGTTGGAATTGAGGTTTACAAGGTACATGGGGGAGAGTCTGCCGAGGTTACCAGCAGTGAAGAGAGTGCCTTCAACATTGGGAGTAAAGATAGAGGTGGATTCGTAAACAGAACCGTTGGTGAAGATGTTAGCGTATTCTGCATAGTTAGCTGTGTCGAACATAGCGGAAGCAGAAGCGTTTACAGTGTATGTAGCAACGTCAACAACAGTCTGAGCGTTTGCGCCTTTTACGTTAGCAACAGTTACGTTGTAAGCGTTGTCGCCTTCAACTTTTTCAACACCAAGGAGGTAACCAGCTTTAGCGTTGATAGCAGTGGAAGCGGACTTGCAGTAGTAAGCTACTTTGTCGGAGCCAGTGATGTAGTTGATGTACTGACCAACGAGTTTGGAAGCTTCTTTAGCGTATTTGGTAGCATCTTCATTCTTAGGATCGAAGCCAAGAATGTCTTCGAGGTCTTCAGAGATGAAGGAAAGTTTTTCTTCGTAATCCCAAGCAACAGTCTTCTTGCCTTCTACGCCGCTGATGGAGTAAGTGAAGGATTTAGTAGCAGCTGCGGGAATTGTGGTAGGAAGATATACTTTTTCATATTCGCCTGTAGCGGAGAGAACTTCTACTACGAAGTAGGTTTCGCCACCGTAGGTGTAGAGGTTGGATCTTTCGATAACACCGCTCTTAATAGCAGCGAGTTCGAGAACCTGGTAAGGAGCAGCTTTGTTTACACTACCGTATGTGCAATCAGCATCTTCGCAAGATACACCGTAGTCGTGATCGTGTGCAACAGGGTAAGCTGCGTCACCACCGTCGAACTGACGACCGGAAGAGAGAACGAGGAGCTGGAGAGCACCGGAAGCGGTTTCTTCGTGTACGAAGTAGCCGGGGATATAGCTGGATTTCTTGATAGTGATGTTTTCAAGGAATTCGGTTACGAAAGGAGTAGCTTTTTCAGCGATTACAACTCTTTCGTACTTGCCGTCACCGTTATCATCGGAGAATACGAGAGTAACTTCGCCTTCTGCGAGAGTGGGGATCATAGCACGAGCGTCTGCAGCAGCAACTGCTTCGAGAGCGCCGTCGTCACCGGGAGCATAAACTTTGAGTTTACCGCCGTTTACGTCATAAGTGTTGCCAAGGATAGTGAGTTTCTTACCGTCAGAGCTCCAAGTGAATGCGTTAGCAGTGTCGAAGCTTGCGTTAAGAGAAGGAGTGTAGGTGATCTTGGAGGAAGCAGTAACAGAGTTAGCGTTCCAGCCAGCAACAGCAGTTTCACCAGCAACTTCAGCACCGCCGGAGTATTCCTGGAGAACGTGAGTATCTACAACGAGAGAGTTAGTAACTACAGAGATGGAGTCAATGTCACCGTCATCGAGAACAACGTTAACGAGGTTACCAAGTTTAACGTAGTCACGAACTACGATTTCAGCTTCGTCAGCAGCCTTTGTAGCGGAGAGACCGTTAGCAACGCGGAGAAGTTTGAGGAAGTCAGAACCGCTGAGTTCTTCAACATCACCAGTGTTTACGGAAGTGAGTTCTACAGTTTCGGATTTGTCAAATTCGCCAGTGATTTCATCAATAGCGAGTTTGGAAACGTAGTAGGAGTTACCGTATACGGAAGTACCAACGCCGCCAGCAGCGAGGATGTCGATGAATCTTTCACCGATGTTCATGCCATCAATAGTGAGAGATTTGTAAGTAGTTCTTTCGTAAGAAGTGCCTTCGTACTTAACAGTCTTCTGACCTTCGATGAAGTTCATGATGGTAGCGAGAATGTAAGCAGCCTGACCTTTGGAAAGTTCGTGGTTGGGATCATAAAGACCAACTTTGTTGATGAATGTGTTGTTGAATGCTTTTGCATATTCGTTAGCAACGTCCATGTTGTTGATTGCCCAGAATTCAGCAGCGCCTTCAACTTTGCTCTGGTAACGCATCAAACGTACGATAACCGCAGATGCTTCGCCGAGAGTGATGTTCTTATCAGGAGCAAATGTGCCGTCACCGTTACCAACGATGAAGTCACGGCTGTAAGAATAAGCGATAGCAGCCTGATTGTGTTCTTCGGTTACGTCAGTGAAGGGAGTAGCCATAGCGCTAGTCCAGTAGCTGTCAGCAACCAAACCGGATTCGATCTTTGCAACCCAAAGAACGAATTCGTCTCTTGTGATTTTGTCTTCTGCAGTGGAACCGATGGTAGCGATGCCGAGGCTTTCGATAACCTTAACACCATCTGCATACCAAGCAACGTTTGCAGCAGACACACTTGCGAAAGTACCAACAACCATGATGACTGCGAGTACGAGAGCAAGTGTTCTCTTAAAGTTTTTCATGAGAATTCCTCCTAATTATTTTAAGTCGTCGCAGAAGATTCTGCAACTTAACTTGTGATATAATAATACTACAAACGGAAGTTTTTTTCAAGAGGTTTTGCCCTTTTGTAACATAACTGTAACATTTGTAACAAAGCCCTTTTTCCGCCTGTTTTTGTTTACGTTACCATTATACACTTCCCCCAAAAAAAGTCAAGCGAGTTTCTCCTTTTGTAACATAACTGTAACATTCCGCCATATATATTTAAAAGGAAGAAGTTTGCGAAAAAACAAAGGTGAACGATTTTTTATTGTTACAAAACAAAAAAACGCCTCCCGAAATGGGAGGCGTCAAAATAAATTTTACTGACGGATCGTAATACCGAGCGCTCTTTCTACACCGCGAAGGATCTTAGCAGCAGCTTTGTCTGCTTCTTCAACCGTAAGAGTGTGATCGCCGCTTCTGAGAGAAACGGAGAACGAAACGCTCTTCTTGCCTTCACCGAGCTTTTCGCCGCGATAGATATCGAAAAGCTTGATACTTTCGAGGATCGCAACACCGCTCTTTCTCATTGCATCTTCGATCTCACCAACAGTGATATCTTCATCGCAGAGGAAGGAGAAGTCACGGGTGCTTGCGGGGAATTTGGGCAAGGATTTATAAGATTTCTTCATGGAAGAAACCGCGAAAATGTTTTCAAAATCAAGTTCTGCAAGGTAAACAGGTGCGGAGAAGGTGTAATTCTTCATGGCGATAGGGTGAAGTTCACCCATGGTACCGAGAACGGTGCCGTCAGCGGCAGTGATTTCTGCGCATCTGCCGGGGTGGAAGGTCGCATCATCTGTCTTGGCGGTATATTTTGCTTTGATACCTGCCGCTGTGAAGATCTCTTCGCAAATACCTTTGAGAGAATAGAAATCCTGCTCGCCGTAAGAACCGATCATCACTTTCACACGTTCATCAGGGAGTGTGCCTTCCAAGCCATGGATATTGGTGACCATATTTTCTCTGGGAAGGAATACTTTTGCCATTTCATAGAGAGAAACTGCTTCGTTACCCTTGTTGCAGTTGGTTTCGAGAACTTCGAGCATGGAGGGGATCGCCGTGGTACGCATGGTCTTGGAGTCTTCGCCGAAGGGGTTCATGATTTCCACAGATTTGCGGCGGCTATCACCTGCCGCAAGACCTGCTTTGTCATAAAGCTTTGCGGACATGAAGGAATAGGTATAAATTTCATCAAGACCGAAGCCGAGAAGAATATTATGAAGCTTTTTCTGGAAAGACTGCTTCGGTGTCAGACCGCCCTGTGTCATCGCGGAAACCACGTTGCTGGATTCGATCTTGTTATAACCATAGATACGAACAACTTCTTCTGCGATGTCATTCATGCAGCGAACGTCGTCACGGTAGGTAGGAACTGTGATGATGTCACCGTCCAATTTGAAATCAAGGCTTTCGAGAATACGAACCATTTCTTCTGCGGAAAGATCAATACCGAGGAAGCGATTCATGCGTTCAGGCTCGAATTTTACAGTTGCAACTTCTTTTTTCACAGGATAAACGTCGATGATACCATCAACAACTTCACCTGCGCCGAGAAGATTTACAAGTTCACAAGCTCTTTCGAGTGCGCCGATGGTGTTTTCGCTGTCAAGACCTTTTTCAAAACGAGCGGAAGAGTCGGTTCTCATACCGAGCTTTTTCGCAGTGATACGAACGGAGCTGCCGAGGAACATGGCGGATTCAAAAACAACAGTTGTGGTGTCGTCTGTGATTTCACTGTTCTGACCACCCATAACGCCGGCAATGGCAACGGGCTTTTTGCCGTCTGCAATGACGAGCATATCGCTTTCGAGCAAGCGTTCCTGATCGTCGAGAGTATAGAATTTTTCTTTGTCACCCGCGGTGCGCACTTCGATGTGCTTGCCATCAAGACATTTATAGTCGAACGCGTGCATCGGCTGACCGTATTCAAGCATAACGTAGTTTGTGATGTCTACGATATTGTTGATCGGACGGATACCGGACGCACGAAGACGCATACG
Source organism: Eubacteriales bacterium (assembly GCA_045122995.1). GTDB lineage: Bacteria > Bacillota > Clostridia > Oscillospirales > CAG-272 > QALR01. The sequence continues at coordinate 8,504 of JBGVIG010000067.1, forward strand.
GAGCCAGAGAGGAGAGGGAGCAACTTTCACGTTTTTAACTACGCGAGAGCTATATCTGAAACATTTTTCAGTATCTTTGATTGCAATATCAAGATAGTTATGAATCGAATCACCGACAGTTTTTACAACGGGAGTGGGGATCTTTGCTTCTCTTTCAAAGCTTGCCGCACTTTCTCTTGCAAGACCGATCACGGAAAGGCAGTCAGGGCGGTTCGGTGTGATTTCAAATTCCACAGCGTTGTCACGCATCTGGAGCACGTCCACGATGTCATCACCGGGTTTGTAGGTGAGTTCTTCGTAAGCGTTGAGAATGAGGATACCGTCGGTGGGTGCATTCGGCATATCGTGAAGGGTAAGGCCAAGCTCTTGAATGGAGCAGAACATACCCTCGGAGATCACGCCGCGAAGCTTGCCGGATTTGATCTGTGTGCCATCAGCAAGCACAGTCACACGTTTTTCGTCCTTCGGGCAGTAGCAAACAGGAACGTAAGCACCTGCAAAAACATTTTTTGCCGCGGTAACGATCTGGATCGTTTTTTCACCGCAGTCAACTTCACAAACAACGAGGCGTTCTGCATCGGGGTGCTGTTCCACCTTGTTGATCAGACCGACTCTGACGTTCTGCACTTCACTGCCCATCGCAGTGTAGCCTTCTACTTTGGAGCCTGTGTCAGTCATGCGGTCACAGTATTCTTTGATATCAATATCATTGCAATCCACAAAATCGGAAAGCCATTTCATAGAAAGTACCATAATCTGAAAATCTCCTTTCCTACTTAAAACTGTTTAAGGAAACGACTGTCGTTTTCAAAGAGCAAACGAAGGTCGTCAATACCAAGACGTGCCATAGTGATACGTTCGATACCCATACCGAAAGCAAAGCCGGAATAAACTTCGGGATCAATGCCGCAATTGGAAAGAACGAAGGGGTGAACCATACCTGCACCGAGGATTTCCATCCAGCCTTCACCCTTGCAAAGACGGCAACCCTTGCCGCCGCAAACGAAGCAGGAAACGTCTACTTCTGCAGAAGGTTCTGTGAACGGGAAATGGTGCGGACGGAAACGAAGCTTGGTTTCTTCACCGAACATTTTCTTTGCGAAAAGTTCAAGAATACCCTTGAGGTCGCCCATGGTGATGCCTTTATCGACAACAAGACCTTCCATCTGGTGGAAGATAGGAGAGTGTGTTGCGTCGGCGGGGTCTGCACGGTAAACACGTCCGGGGGAGATGATGCGAATCGGCGGTTTTTTGAGTTCTTCCATGACACGTACCTGTACGGGAGATGTCTGGGAACGAAGAAGGATATTATCTGTGATATAGAAAGTATCCTGTGTGTCACGTGCGGGGTGATTTTTGGGAAGGTTCAAAGCTTCGAAGTTGTAATAGTCATATTCCACTTCGGGACCTTCCGCAACGGAAAAGCCCATGCCAATGAAGATCTCACGAAGGAGTTCTTCTGTCTGTGCGATGGGGTGACGGTGACCGACGGGCTTTGCCACGCCGGGAACGGTAACGTCAAGTTTTTCCAAGAGGAGCTTTTTCTCCAAATCTTTTTTCTCTTTTTCTTCTGCTTTCTTTTCGAGAGCTTTTTCGATTTCTGCTCTCACTTCATTAGCAAGCTGACCGATGAGCGGTCTTTCTTCAGGAGAAACTTTACCCATGCCACGCAAAACGGCGGTAAGTTCACCTTTTTTGCCGAGGTACTGAATGCGAAGCGCTTCGGTATCGTCTGCAGCTTCGATCTCGGCGATCGCTTTCACGCGAATCTGTTCAAGCAATTGCTTCATTGTGATTTTTCCTTTCAGATTTTTATATCATATCATTTTTTTGACGGGGAAAACAAAAAAACTCCCGTCC
>JBGVIG010000068.1:0-5402 GCA_045122995.1 Eubacteriales bacterium
TTATGTACCGTTCAAAAACGGGGGAGCTTTTTATGATATGGTCTTCTTTTATCAAAGATAACTATGCTGAACTCGTTGTAAAATTCAAGGGCGGAAAGCTTGGTCTTGAATTTGAACATATGAAACCTTTGTTAGACAATGACGGGGGTCATGGTATGATCTTCTCTGACGGAGAAAAGACTTATTTTACCTACCATACTCCCAATAAAAGTCTTTTTGAACACCCCGAATTTTGTGTTTTGGAGGATCACGGTGATTTTATTAGCATAGGAAAGAGCATCTTTTCTGTCAAAGCGTGACAAGAAAAAAGCGAGTCGAAAGACTCGCTTTTTTCGTTCTCCGAGGCACCACCATATCCTTTGCACCGACCGTGGAGCGGCTGGAAAGAGGTGACGCTCATCGACGAAGCCGAGGCATCATTGACAGTTCGTCGATTTTGTGCTATAATACCCCCTAGAAAGGCGGTGGCTTTATGAACAAACGAAAACTTTCTCTGATCTTTTTGTGCTTGGGCATTGTTTTGCTTCTTGTGGGGCTTGCGTTGCTTGGTGTGGGCGTACTTTCGGCATCGAATGTCGGAATCATCGGTGGCGCAGATGGACCGACCGTTGTTTTGGTGTCTTTTCATCGGTATGGTGGATTTTGTTTTTGGTCGGTGTTTGTGGGTGTCGTATCGATCATCGCCGCCGCTGTTTTGCACATCGTTCGTAAGAAGAGAAGAACATGATAACTGTTTTTTTTCACCCAATCGCACTCAACTGAAGCGAGTCTTTTGACTCGCTTTTTTCTGTTTATGTTTATTGTCGTTTCATTTGCCGCAAAAAGAGTAAAACTGCACCGATCGTTATAGCGAGCGCATAGCCGAGAATAGGATAGATGTGTGAGATTGCTTCTACATAATTCCCCTCTATCATCGCTCTTTCCAGTTCTACGGCGTGAACAAACGGCAAAAGCTTTGCTATTTTATGAAATGTTCCTCCCACAAGTTCAAGATCGAACCATACCCCCGAAAGCCAAGCGGAAAGATTTGAGAGAAGTCCGCCGCAAATACCGCCGACTTGTTTGACGTTGCATGCACTCCCACATAACAGTCCAAGGGCGATATATAAAACAGAAACGGGCAGTATCATCAGAATAGCATAAAAAATATTGACCGTGATCGGCAAACCGAGCATGATGGCAACCAGATAACAAGTGACGCTTTGCATGAGGGCGATCGGTACGAGCGGCAACATATAACCTAAAATAAAATCGCATGATTTTAGAGGTGTCGTATACAATCTTTGCAATAGTGCGCTCTCTCTGTCTTTGGCAATCAGCGTAGCGGAAAAAAGTGTGATGAATGACAGCCCAAATACCGTAACGCCGGGCGTCAGACTTTCGATCTCAAATAAGTCAGCAGGAATATTTGCTTGTATCGCGCTGAGAAGCAATAGCAATACGATTGGAAATCCTAGTCCAAACATCAAATTGATCGGGTCACGCAGGATTTCTTTTGCGCATCGCTTGGCAAATGTAAATGTTTTCATGCTTTTTCCTCCTTTACGATTGCAATAAAAGCATTTTCAAATCGATCGGTATTGGTCTTTTTCATAAGCTCATGTGCGGTTCCGACAACCAATAGCTTTCCGTTTTTTATAATGCCGATGCGATCGGATAACGCTTCCGCTTCTTCCATATAGTGCGTCGTGAGTATGATCGTGATATTTCCTTTTAAGGTGCGGATCACGTCCCACAGTTCACTTCGGGCAATCACATCGAGTCCGAGTGTCGGTTCGTCCAGAAATAGAATGGACGGCTCACTGATCAGCGCCATGGCGATGCTCACTCTGCGCTGCCAACCGCCGGAGAGCTTTCCTGCTTTTTTTGAAAGAATACCGTTCAAATGGAATTGTTCGGAAAGCACCTTTATTTTTTCTTGGCATTTTTCTTTGGAAAAACCATGAATACCGCATATAAGCGCTAAGTTTTCCTTCACCGATAGATTTGGCGCGATGGCAGTTTCTTGCGGAGAAACGCCGATCATGCGTTTGACTTGCGTTTCATCATGTATGATGCTGTTTTCACCGACAAAAGCATCTCCGCTTGTTGGTTTTGTGAGGCAAGAAAGCATCTTGATCGTCGTTGTTTTCCCGGCGCCGTTCACGCCAAGCAGAGAGAAAAGCTCGCCTTTTTTAATTTCCAAATGCAAATTGTCGACCGCGACGATGTCTTTGTACTTTTTTGTGAGATTTACGATTTTGATCGTTTCCATAATGATCCCTCCTCTTGTATAGATGACGAATATCATTATAGCATCTTATTTTTATAAAATCTCGTCGTTTATCTCATCGGTCGTTTTTGAATGTTATTCGGTTTTTGTGTCAGGGATCTCTTGAAAAAACATGAAAAAGATGGTATACTATAACCGCAAATCGAACAAAAAGGGCGTGAAATGATGATTCTCACGATAGATATCGGAAATACGAATATTATGCTCGGCGGCTTCGAAAAAGAAACGCTTTCGTTTGTTGCTCATATTTCTACTGACCCGATCGGGACGGAAGATGAATATGCCAGCAAAATTTTGAATATTCTTGCGCTCTATGGGGTGGAAAGAAACGCGATAGACGGCGCGATCATCTCTTCCGTTGTGCCTCCGCTGAATGCGGTGCTGAAAAAAGCGGTTTCCTTTTTATATGGTGTCGAACCGATCATTGTTGGTCCCGGAATCAAAACGGGACTGAATATTCATTGTGATATGCCTTCTTCGGTCGGTACGGATATCATTTGCACTTGTGTGGCGACGCATCATTTATATGGCAGTCCCGCCCTGATCGTGGATATGGGAACGGCAACGAAAATGATGGTGCTGAACGCGAAAGGCGCATTTATCGGCGTTTCTATCGTGCCGGGTGTGCTGATGGGGCTTAATGCACTTTCGGAAGATACGGCACAGCTTCCCAAGGTGAGCTTGGAAACACCACGCACAGTCATCGCGAAAAATACGGCTGACAGTATGCGCTCGGGCGTTGTTTTCGGACACGCCTCTATGGTGGACGGCATGATAGAGCGCATCATCGAAGAAGTCGGAGAACCGCTTCCCGTATATGCTACGGGTGGCGCGGCATCAGCGATCGTTCCGCATTGTAATCACGCGATCAACCTTGATGAGCATTTGGTGCTCAAAGGTTTGTATATTTTATATAAGAAAAATACTTGAATCCCAGACGGTATTAACTCCTTTAGGAGATAATATAAATTTTATATGCGTTGTACCGCACAGGCGGACGACAGCTTAGGAGGATTTATGAGAACAACAAACAAAAAGACCGAGACTATGGTGCTTGGCGCGGTGATGACGGCACTCGTTGTGGTATTTCAGCTTTTGGCGACGTTCACAGCGATTTTTGGTCCGTTTTCCACAGCAATCGCTTTGATCCCCATCGTAATCGGCGTGGCGATCTGCGGCGTGAAAATGGGTGCATGGCTTGGATTTGTATTCGGTGTGGTGGTGCTTGCCAGCGGCGGTGCGAATCTGTTTTTGGCATTTGACGTGTTTGGCACGTTTGTGACCGTTTTGGTAAAGGGTACTGCGTGCGGTCTTGCAGCAGGTCTTGCTTACAAGGCTCTCGAAAAATTGAACCGTTATGTGGCAGTTGTTGTAGCGGCGGTGGTTTGCCCTGTGGTGAACACGAGTGTTTTTATGCTCGGCAGTATCATCTTTTTCTTGGATAGCGTTTCTGAGATTGCAGCGGCGATCGGCAGCACAGGCACAGGCGTCGGCGTTTTCTGGGCAATGGCAATGGGTAACTTCATTTTTGAAGTGGGCATGAATTTGGTGCTCAGCCCCGTGATCGTCAGACTTTTGAACATCAGAAAGAAACATTGATATAGCAAAGAAAAGAGTGGATTTTCCACTCTTTTCTTTTTTAAAAAAGAAAAAGGGCGTGCAACCAACCGTTGACAGAAAACGGCTTGACAGAGCAGGAAAAATATGTTATTCTAAAATTCGTTACCTCACAAAACTAATTTTATTTTTACATCAGAGAGGAGTGGTTGCATGGTATTCGGAAAACACATCAACCGATATTATCTCAAATATGCGTGGGTACTTTTGATCGGCCTTTTGGCACTTGTTTTTGTAGACATTTTCCAGCTCAAGGTTCCCGAGTTTTACAGAATGGTTGTCAACGGCATGACCTATGGCGAGGTGGAGCATGAAGGCGTGATGCGCACCTTTGATATGGACTTTTTGCTTGATGAGATCTGTGGACCGATGCTTTTCGTCGTGCTTTTCTTGGCTTTCGGACGATTTGTGTGGCGAATCTGCTTTTTCGGTTCGGGCATTCGTGTGGAAACCCATCTGCGCGGCAGAATGTTTGATCATTGCAAGGATCTTTCTCAGCAGTATTACCAAGTGAATAAAGTGGGCAACCTTATGTCCCTTTTCACCAATGACCTCGAAACGGTGCAGGATTGCTTCGGCTCGGGCATTATGATGGTCTTTGACGCGCTTTTCCTTGGTGGTCTTGCCATTATCAAAATGTTTCGCATGGACGCGCTTTTGACGCTTCTTTCACTTATTCCCATGGCGCTTCTTTTGACGGTCGGCACTATTGTCGGCAAATATATGATGCGCAAGTGGGAAGAAAGGCAGGCGGCATTTTCTGCGCTTTCCGATTTTTCGCAAGAAAGCTTTTCGGGTATTGCCGTAATCAAAGCATTCGTAAAGGAATTTCTGGAGCTTTGGGCTTTTAAAAAGCTCAACCAAAAAAATGAAAAAGTAAACGTTGCTTATACAAAAGCTTCCACGCTGCTTCATATTTCCGTAACGCTTTTTGTGGAATCTGTTATTTGTGTGATCCTCGGCTACGGCGGCTATCTTGTTTATCAGGGCGAATTCAATGCCGGTCAGCTCGTGGAATTTATCGGCTATTTCAACTCCATTATCTGGCCCGTGATGGCGATCTCGCAGCTTATTGATATGCAAGCGAGAGGTAAAGCGTCCCTCGGACGTATCAGCGAGCTTCTCGATGCTAAGATCGACGTTTTTGACCGAAAAGACATTGAAGACGTGAAAGAACTGAATGGTAATATCGAATTCAGAAATCTCACTTTCCGCTATCCCGACGGCGATTATGATGTGCTGAAAAATGCTTCTTTCACCATCAATGCAGGTGAAAATGTCGGCATTATCGGTAAGACAGGCTCCGGCAAAACGAGCATCGTCGACCTCATTTTGCGTACATACAATGTTCCCGACGGCATGATCTTCCTGGACGGTAAGGATATCAATAAGATCCCGATCCGCACCGTCAGAAAATATGCGGCATATGTTCCTCAGGATAATTTCCTTTTCAGTGATACCATTGAAAACAATATCGCGTTTGCGACCGATGGCGGTGACTATACGATGGTCG
>JBGVIG010000069.1:0-1241 GCA_045122995.1 Eubacteriales bacterium
ATATATAAATTCAGGATTTGTGTAGGACGTGTTTAAATAAAGGAGCGCCCAGATCGAAGGGAAGAAGGAGAGCGCCGTCTTCATTTTGGTACCGTTGGGTTCCGCAGAGGAATTGAGAAGAAAATACGCGGAAGCGAAGAACATCGTGAAGAGTGAGAGGGTTTGCAGAATTTTGAAAAACGTATGTGCGCTTTCTGCAAAGATCGTTTCACGGTGATAGATCAAAAGCATGATTGCAACGGCGAAAAACATGAATCCCGCAAAGGAGCTGGCAAAAACAGCGGTCTGGCTTGAAGACGCAACGATGGGAGAAAATTCGGCTTTTCGAAGAATGACGGCAGCACTTGCCAGCAGAATGATGACAGCGCAGGTTACGTAGCTGAGGATTTTCAAAGAACCGCTTGCTTCAAGCGCGTATTCACCGAGATACGGATCGTAATAACGTAAGATCAAAAGCATTCGCCAAACGGCAAGTCCAAGTCCCGAAAGGACGGCGGCGGTTAGATAGGTTGTCATAATATATTTCTTTTTCAAAATGAAAACACACTCCTTTGGTTCGTTTTTTTCAGTATATCATAAAAACGATGAAAATTTGTGAACAAAATGTTAGCAATTGCAAAAAAATTTTATAAATTACCTTAATGTATATTATAAGGCAAAAAGTAGCGCGGTGCAATAGAATTTTACAAAAAAACATCTGATTTTTTCTTGACTTAACATCATATTTGTGCTAAAATGGTCGAATAAATGACCATGAAAGGACATTGATTTTATTATGATAGATTACAGAATCAAAGAGGAGCGTTTTGCGCTTGCGAGAAAGATTGCCGAAGAAGGCATTGTAATGCTTCGAAATGAAGACAATATGCTTCCGCTTGGAAAAGCGAAAACTGCTGTTTTCGGCAGAATGCAGGTGGACACCATCAAATGTGGTATCGGTTCCGCTTTTTGTGTCAGTGAATATGTCGTGGATATTCTGACGGGTATGGAAAATGAAAATATTGATTTTGACCGTGAGCTTGCTGAAACTTATCGTACATGGTGCGCACAGAATAGCGTGATGTCTTTCGGCGTTTGGGGCAACGGTTCTCATTCTCATCCTGAAATGCCCGTTTCCGATGAAATGATTGCAAAAACCGTGGCAAACGGCGCGACAAAAGCGATTTTCATCGTGGGCAGAGTTGCCGGTGAAAACCAGGACTTCCTTCCGATGAAAGGTGCTTATTATCTCACCGATGAAG
>JBGVIG010000070.1:0-2100 GCA_045122995.1 Eubacteriales bacterium
AACACTTGGAAAAATACATGGAACGAGTTTTATGGCGAATGTCGTTTGATGGATACCTTGAAAATGGCAGTCGATGCAGGGAAGATGAATGCGGAAGAATGTGCGGTGATCGAAAAACTTGCCGCAAAACTTCCTGAAATCTCTCCGGAACCGAAAAGCTTTTCGCTTCTTCACGGCGATCCTTGGCTTGGAAATCTGCTTTTCGACGGAAAAGAGCTGGTACTCATTGATTGCAGTCTTTATTACGGAAACCGTGAAATTGATCTTACGACTGTGGACTTTTTCTTTCCTGTTTCTACGCATTTTTTTGATGCTTATGAGGAGGCATTTCCCAAGGAAGATGGTTTTTCTGAACGTGCCGCACTTTGGAAGATCAATCAGTGGCTCGGTCACGTTGCGCTCTATGGCGATAAATACAAAGAAAAGCTTTGGCAAGCAGTTTATTTATACATATAAAAAGGAGAAAAACGATGTTTACACCTCACACAACAGAAGTGGTCACTCTTTTTTCGGACAGACCGAATATCACTTTGACAACTTACGTCGCAGGCGCGCATAAATCGCTCCCGTTCAATGAAAAACGAAAAGCGATCTTGATCTTTCCGGGCGGCGGCTACGTGGGCTGTGCCGCCATCGAATCCGAGCCGATCGCGCACCATTTCCTTGCGACAGGATTTAATGCTTTTGTTTTGGAATATACAACCCTTTCCACAGGCAGTCCGCTTTGGCCAACGCCATTGCTCGATGCTTCTGCTGCGATGAAATATATCCGTGACAATGCGGAGATGCTCCATGTGGATCCAGAGAATATCTTTGTCATTGGTTTTTCTGCCGGTGGACACCTTGCGGCATCACTTGGCACGATGTGGGACAACGATGAGATCGAAGCGGCACTTGGCATGAAAAAAGGATATAACCGCCCGACAGGTATGATCCTTTCTTACGCAGTTACCTCCGTTGCCGTTCATGGACACAGAAGCTCTTTTGCAAAGATTCTTGGTGATAATCATGATCCCGAAGCGGAAAGCGCGGTTTCTCCCGATTGCTGTGTTTCGGAAAAGACCGTTCCTGCGTTTATTTGGCATACCGCGACGGACGAAACCGTTTCCGTGCGCCATGCGCTCGTTTTTTCCAAGGAGCTTGCTGATCATAATATCCCCTTTGAGATGCACATTTATCCCGAAGGGAAGCACGGCGCTTCGCTTTGCAACGATGTTGTGAGCAAGTATTATCCTGCTGTGAACGATTGGACACGCGATTGCGTGCGATGGGCAAACGAGATCGCCGCGAAGAAAAATTAAAAATACTTGAAAATGGATAGAACTTGCGAGGTTTCTCATAAGGAAATACGTTTGTAATATAAATGCGAGATTGGCGCGAAAAGCGGGGACGATCTGTTTGAATTTATGGAGAAAAATATGGGCATTATAAAAAATGAAATACCAATATTGGAGTTTGACTCTGAGCAAATGGCAGTTATCAATCCTACACACGAAAAATTAGATTTGAAGTTTCCGAGAAAATGTGTTTTCGCTTTCCTCGGCGAATATATCGATGAATATGTGCGCAAGACAGAAGCAAAGAAAGTAGCCGGATTCGTCAGCGCAACGAAACGATACCCCATCTATGTAACAAAATACAAAGGAGAAGATATCACACTTTGTCAAGCTCCCGTAGGAGCTGCGCCTGCGGCACAGATACTTGATTGGTTGATTGGATACGGTGTGCGTGAAATCATCTCTGCCGGCTCCTGCGGTACTCTTGAAAAATTCTCCGAAAGTACGTTCCTTGTGCCGTATAAGGCTTTGCGTGACGAAGGAACGTCCTATCACTATGCACCGCCGTCACGCTTTATGGAGATCAGCGAAAAAGCTCGATGTGCAATTAGGAAAACCGTGCTTGAACATGGTATGAAATACCAAGAGGTTATTACTTGGTCAACAGACGGATTTTTCCGTGAAACCAAAGAAAAGGTTGCATACAGAAAGAGCGAAGGTTGTGCCGTTGTAGAAATGGAGTGTTCAGCTCTTGCTGCCGTTTCCGCTTTCAGAGGTGCTACTTGGGGTATGATACTCTACACCGCAGATAGTCTTGCCGATG
>JBGVIG010000071.1:0-1070 GCA_045122995.1 Eubacteriales bacterium
TCAACATATTATTATATTTTTTTCATATCGCTGACAACAACAGATACGATCTCCTGCCATTTACTTTGCAAAGCGGCAAGAAAGCGAATATTGCCTGCCAAACGCACCGTGCCGTCCAAAAGCAAAGCGCCGATTCCCGAACGGCTGCAAGAGATCGCGACGACATCTTCCCACGTCGCGGCATCGCGCCGTCCCATATCCAAAAGTTCATTTTTGCAATGTCCTGCCATCAGAATATCACCATTTTCAGTAAGACCGAAGGCATAAACGCTGTCTGCGGCGATCGCCACCACATCGCGCCATGTTTCCACTTCACGGCGATGATCCGTCGCTCGCCCTGCAAAAGAAACGTTACCGTTTTTATGAAGACAAAGCGTGCAGTCCATCGCAGCCGCCAAGGAAATTACATCTTTCCATGAGCTAACGGTCTTTTTCACGGCATCGTCCAAATGATCACCTGCCAAAAGAACGCGACCGTCCTCGCAAAGTCCTGCCACATGGTAAGCACCGGCAACAATCGTTTTCATCGAAGTCCACGTTTTCACCGCAGGATCGACCGAAAGACCGCAAACAAAAACCTTTCCCATTTTGTCCACCGCATAGGTGGCATTCGGTGCCGCCGTCACGGAAACAATATCACGCAAACTTTCCACGTCGCATTGACCGTAGGCGTTTTCGCCCGTCGCGGTGAGCATGCCATCGGTATAAAGCATCACCGCATGGTGTCCCGAAGCGCTAAATTCCGTCACCGCACGTTCCGATTTCGAAATGCCGCGCGCTGTGACCGCATGATGGATACCGCTTGTAGGCGAAATATAAGAAACACCATTTTCGCTCAACACAAATTTTTTCTTCTGTGCAAAGCTTTTGCGTATATTTTTCGCCATTTCGTTTTTAGCGCGCAAAACTTTCTCTTGCCAAGCTTTTACACTTTGCACGCTGACAAAATCACGCACAAACGCATACGGAAAACCACAGATCTCGCACCGGGGAGAATCCCCACGGGATTCTCCTCCGCATACGGGGCATCGAATCTCAAGATATTCACGCATAGATCTTCGCCCCCCCTC
>JBGVIG010000072.1:0-2417 GCA_045122995.1 Eubacteriales bacterium
TTCGGGGATCGTTTTGCCGATTTTTTTTACAATTTCTTCATCGGTGTCATTGAAAGGACGATGCATTTCTTCAGCAAGTCGTTTTCCGACGGTTGTTTTTCCAGAGCCGGGCATACCGGAAAGCACGATATTTTCTTTTTCTGCGCGAATCTCATTAAAAATTTTATCGGTAACAGAGGGATCGATCGTCTTCTTCATGAAGATTTCCGCTGCAGCCACTGCCTGTGCAACCAACATATATAGACCGCCTTCGGCTGGGATATTTTTCTCGGTCGCATCTAAAATTAAATTGGTTCTGAGCGGATTGTATACCGCATCAAAAACACCTCTGACATTTGGGAAAGCATCCAGACGAATCGGTGTGCCTGCAATATTTTCATTGCCGTCTGGATAAGGATACATACCGCAAGGCGTGGTATTGATGATGAAATCAGTATCTGTGTGATGTGCATACGCAGTTTCGTAAGAGATCACACCTTGTTTTTCGCTTCTTCCGACGGTGAGGATGTCTTTTGCTCCGAGTGCTTCTGCCACAGCATTGGCTGTGCGAGAAGTGCCGCCTGTACCAAGGATCAAAACTTTGCGATTGGTAAAATCCAATCCCATTCTTTGGATCGTTGCGCGCATGCCGAGAAAATCCGTGTTATATCCGATCAAAATTCCATTGTTGTTGACAATCGTGTTGACGGCACCAATTTTTTTTGCGCTCTCATCTATGATAGAAAGATGAGGAATGACACGTTCTTCATATGGAATCGTGACGTTGATGCCTTCGAAATCGTGTTTTACCATGAATGTATCAAGTTCATCTTTTTCGATTTCGCAAAGCTCGTAAACGTAAGGAGCGATTTTTGCATGAATTTCTTTGGAAAAGCTGTGAGGGAGATGTTCTCCGATCAAGCCGTATTTCATAAAGAACTCTCCTTTCTCAAGAAGTCTGTTCCAAAACGAAGAGCCAACATGTCGCAAAGAGCGAGAGCGGTTACACTGTCGATAACGACGCGAGCGCGATGAACGATTGCGGGATCGTGACGTCCTTTGAGTGAAAGCTCACAGTCAGTATTTTTGACAAAATCTACGGTTTGCTGCGCTTTGAAAATGGAAGGCGTGGGTTTGATGGCGCAACGGAAAATGAGAGGCATGCCGCTTGTAATTCCGCCTAAAATACCACCAGCGTGATTGGTTTCGGTAAACACTTGTCCGTTATTGGAGAAAAAAGCATCGTTTGCTGCGCTTCCTTTTTTATCAGCAAGCGCAAAACCATCGCCGAATTCTACGCCTTTGACTGCTGGAACCGAAAAGAGTATGTGAGAAAGAACGCTTTCCATTGTGTCAAACCAAGGTTCCCCAATACCTTTGGGTAAACCAATTACAGCGGTTTCCAAAATTCCACCGACGCTATCGCCCTCAGTTTTTGCGTTTGCAATCGCGGTCTGCATTTTTTTGGCTTGGCTTTCATCCAAAACTGCAAAGGAAAGGGAAGAAAGTGTTTGAATATCCTCTTCTAACTTGTTAAAGGCACGATCAGCGATGCCTGCGCATTTTGCAATATGCGTGCCAATATAAATACCGTGTGCTTGCAGCGCTGATATAGCGACTGCACCGGCGGCAACAAGCCCCACTGTGATTCTTCCGGAAAAATGTCCGCCGCCTCTAGTGTCGGAAAAACCGTGATATTTGCAATATGCGGTATAATCTGCATGTCCGGGTCTTGCTACGGTGCGAAGCTCCTCGTAATCGGCACTGTGTGTGTTTGTATTTTCGATCATAAATGTGATCGGCGTTCCCGTTGTTACACCGTTATGGACACCGCTCAAAATGATAACTTTGTCGGCTTCTTTCCTTGGTGTAGAAAGGGAAGAAACCGATTTCCGAAGATCCATTTGATGCGCAATGAATTCTTCGTCGACGGGAATGCCGGGTGCCATGCCGTCAAGAACAGCACCAATGGCTTTTCCATGGCTTTCTCCAAAAAGTGTGACAGCCACACTTTGTCCGAACGTATTTTTCATGTGGAGAATACCTCCTTTAACATATTTCTGAAATCCAAAAGCTTCATTTTCTTCATTTCATAACTTCCGATTTCAGAAACGTAGATAAAGTTCACGGTGTCTCCATCCAGTTTTTTGTCATGTGTGATGGCTTCAAACACTTTGCTTGCGTCAAAAACGAGCTCTGTCGGCAATTCTGCCTTTTTTAGCACAGAAAGAAGTCTTTCGCGCGCATTTTCACTACACATTGGCAACATACCAAGCGCAACACATTCTCCGTGATATAATCCGTGAAGGCCTTCATAACTTTCAATTCCGTGGCCAATGGTATGTCCGAAATTGAGCGTCTTTCGAAGACCGGATTCTTTTTCGTCGGCTTCCACCACGTATTTTTTGATTCTAAGTGATTTTTCGATAATAAAATCG
>JBGVIG010000073.1:0-2519 GCA_045122995.1 Eubacteriales bacterium
GCTTTATTGTTTATGCAATGGATGGCGCGGCGCGCCGCCGGATATCGGGCTTTGGACAATTATTTGATGAGGGCGGAAGCGGTTACACTCTCGGCAGAGATGCCATGATTGCATCTCTTGGTGAGATTGATGGAAGAGCAGAGAAAACGATGCTGACCACACTTTTGGAGGAACGAATCGGAGAGAGCGTAGAAAAACATCTTGCCAAGCTATACCAAGGTGGCAAAAGCTATATTGCCTCCTTTGCAGATTTGGTGTTTATTGCCGCAGAGCGGGGAGACGCGGTTTCCGAGAATATTTTGGAAAACAATATGGCGTTTGTGGCAAAAAAGATACGAGCCGCTTTGCAGGGCTTTTCGGATGGAAAAGATGCGATTCCCGTTTATTTTGCGGGCGGTATCACAAAGCAAAAAGAAGTGCTGTTTCCGCTGATAGAAAGGCATTTGGGCAGCGCTTCCTGCCGATTATTGACATTTGACGAAGAGCCGATAGAAGGGGCGCTGCGTCGCGCAAAATGGATATTAGAGGAAATCAAAATGAAACGAGTGATTGCAGATCATGGCATTGGTTATTATCATATCGTCACGGGTAAAATACCGCACGAAGCGGAGCTTTATGCAGCATCGTCGCTCTATCATTATCTTTACAAAGCGACGGGTGTGATCGTTCCGTTCTTTTCCGACGTGGAAAGATGTCCCAGAAGGACGCCTGAAATTCATATCGGTTCTCATGTGCGCGGCATAAAAACCGATGTGAGTCACCTTTCCAATGACGGTTTTTTGATCAAAACACGCGGTGAGGATATTGTGATCACCGGAAAAACACCAAGAGGAACGGTTTACGGTGTATATTATTTTTTGGAAAAATACATAGGCTTTCGTTGTTTTACCAAAGACATGGAAACTTTTGATCACGTGGAAACCTTGATGGTGGAAGACATTGATATTTGTGAAATACTGCTTTTGAGTATCGTGAAATATATTTCCGTTCTGCTTTTGACGTGGATTTTTGCGTAAAAAACGGACTGAATTCCAATATGGCACATATTCCGAAAGAAAAGGACGGCAAAGTGAAATTTTTTAACTTTCATCATTCTTTTCATGAATTGGTGCCGCCGGAAATTTATTATGAAGAACATCCGGAATATTATTCTCTGGTGAATGGCGAGCGTCTGCGCGATCGTACACAGCTTTGCCTGACGAGTGAAGGGGTATTTCAAGCAGCACGTAAGACGCTTCGGACATGGATTCGAGAAAATCCTGATTGCAAGATTTTTTCTGTCGCACAGAACGACTGGAATAACTATTGTACTTGTCCGAATTGCAGAGCACTGGACGAAAAATACGGCACACCTGCCGCATCCTTGATTACTGAACATGAAGCGGAAGCTGTGTGCTTGATTTTTTCGATGTATTTGGACGAGCATTCCTACCCGGAGAGATCATTACAGCATTGAATCAACGAGGATTTAAGACGCGCAGAGGACTTCCGTTTGCTAAAAATTCTTTATACGAGATCTTACGAAACGAGCGATACACAGGCGTTTATCTCTACATCAAGGATACCCGAAAGAATCCGAAAGGGAAGTATGTCCGCCATGGCGGAGAATACGATCCGAATGCGGTCATAAGAGTTCCCGGCGGAATGCCTCAAATTATCAGCGAAGAAGATTTCAATAAGGTGCAGGAAAAAATGGCAGAGCGACAGCACAAGGTTGCGAAGTTTTCAGCGGAGAGCGTGAGAGCCCATACGCGGAAATTCAAGAAAGCCAAGCCCGACACACTCAATGTATGTTTCCTACAAATGTACACATCGGAGACGTCGAGAGCATAAGTGCAAGAATCCCGAAATCAATCGTGATAAATTGGAAAGCGCGGTTCTTCAAAGGCTTTCTGCGATGATTTTTAACCCCAAAGTTATTCCCACGCTCGTTCGTGAATATAACGAATACATAGCAGAAAAATCGGGAAATTCAAAGAAAACGCTGGACAGTTTGAAAAAAGAACTATCGCAGGTGGATAACCAGATCAGAAAGGCTGTCGATCTCATGATCGAGACGGGGGCGGCCGCTTTGAAAGAGAAACTTGCAGAATTGGAAGCGACCAAGGAAAAGTTGAAGACAGAAATCAATCGACTGACAAAAGAATTGAAGTCCAATTCGTATACGGAAGATCAAATCCGCGCATTATTTCAAAAAGCGGAGGAACAACTGAAAACAGGATCGCATGCAATTCGCCGTGTTGTGGTTGATCAATATGTTGATAAGGCTGTGATTTTTCCAGACAAAATTGAGGTCTACTTCAAAATTTTCGGTGGTTTTGAGAGAAAAGAAACAATCGCCACAGAGAAATAAAAAGAACGCAGAAGGATGAACCATGAAAAGTTCGATCCACCTGCGTTCCTTTTTTGCAAAAAGAAAAGTCCACAAAAAATTGTGGACTTGACTGGCGGAGATGGAGAGATTTGAACTCTCGCGCCGGTTTAAATCCGACCTACACCCTTAGCAGGGGCGCCTCTTC
>JBGVIG010000074.1:0-4281 GCA_045122995.1 Eubacteriales bacterium
ATTAACAGCGATTCTTCTAATACCCTTTTACATTATGAAAGCATCATGGAGTATTATTTGGAAGATTATTGCGTATTTGGCGATTAATTTGACGATTTCCATTTGGTTTTTCTTCGAAAGCGAAGCTAATATTATGATTAATCATTTGGGATGGAAAGGTATTGTAGCATTTGTTTTTGCCGATATAATATTATTGGCTGTATTCTATTTGCCAAGTGTTTTGCATTACATACCTATTCCTCCTTCTAAGAAACCACAAACATCTTATTCACTAAAAAAAGTATTGATTGTACTAATTATTTTACTATTGTCGTACATTATATATTTCTATTACGCAGGTGTCAATTCAGCTAAAAGTCAATACCAATATCGAATTATCAACAGCGAATATGCAATCATTTATGAAACCAATGACTGTTATTACCTTGCAAAATATGACAAAACAAATAATTGTATCATAAAGGAATTTCAAAAAACAATACCCAAAGATAATATAGAGTATGTATGGATGACTGTACAAAACTGATTCATAAATGCATTCTATTTCATATAATAGTTTAATTCTCCATTCAAATAAAAGAACAGTACAAAAATCACGTACTGCGCTTCTCTTATTTTGTCTTAGATTTTAATTCTAGTCCCCCACTCCCCGTTTCAGGGAGTAGGCTATCTGTATATCTCCCTACCCCACGCCCCGTTTCGGGGCGTGGTTTCTTTTTACTCCTCCGAATAGAACACCTGCATATCATCCAGTCGCAAGCACGCAAGTCTGCCCTTTTGGCTGATCCACGGACTTCTCTCGATACCTGCACCGCAATCGATGCCGATGCAGTTTTCTCCGTGCCAGATTTCCAGCGGATTGTTCGGCTGATATTTATAGGTGGGTGTATGACCGAAAATCAAAGTATAACCATCAGGAACGGTATCATTCAGCGTCCATCTCGACCACACAGCACATTCGAGCGGCGAGATATACTTTTCTTTATGCTCCTCATAGCCATAGCCAAACGGAGCACCGTGTACGAGCTTATATCTGACGCCACAGACCTCAACATCTCTTTCTGCGGGTAAATCCCTCAAATAATCAAAAACCTCACGGCGAACGGTCTTTTTGATGTGTTTGAGATAATTGTGCGTAACGCGACCGCCGTTGTAATACCAAATGTTTCGATACCGTTCCGCCTGTTCCGAACCTGAAAAGTCATCAATGGCATTCAACATCAAAAGCTCATGATTGCCGAGAAGCATCTTCACGTTTGGCATCGCCATCAAGCGGCGCAAGATCCGAATCCCATCGGGAAAGCGATCGATCACATCGCCAAGCACATAGAGCGTATCGGTTGGTTGCAGATCGATCTGTTTCATCACAGACTCAAATCTTGCCGTGTTCCCATGTATATCCGACATCACGTAAATCATCGTATCACACTCCTTTCAGTTTTCCTCCAGTATAACACATCACACGTATCCTGTCAAAGATGCAAATTTTCAAAAATATTTTTTCTAAGGTGTCATTAGGTGGCACCTTTTTTTGTTATTCTGAAAAAAACTTTTTCAATCAGGCAATTAGGTTGCCCATTTGACCATTAGAATGAAGAAAACTCAAAAACTTTTTTGAATGTAACAATAGGTGTTACATTCGTGTGCTACGATAAATTTTGAAAAATATTTGATAACTCCCCATTAGGTGAGGAGTTAAGGTTTTATGATAAAAACGAAAGAAGTTTTTCCAATGGCTCATTAGGTGAACCATTGGCATGATATTTTATAAATAATTTTTCAAACCTTGCAAAAGCTGATAGGTTTCTCTGTTATTCTTAAAAAAACTTTTCTGAACTCGTCATTAGGTGTCGAGTTTGACTGTTAGAATGAGAAAAACAAAAAATTTTTTTAAGACTGTCCATTAGGTGAACAGTTCATCTGATAAACTTTATGAAAAAATAGAAGGGTCCAAAAGCTGAACCTTCACATTTTACGATTTAGTTGTACGATTTAGTTGTACGGAAATTTTCAATGTCATAACTCATGAAATATTATTCGGAATAGTAGTTATCATCATTCTGCAATTCTGCTATTGTAGAATCATATTCTCTATCCCCAAATTTCAAATGAGCCTGTTGCCCTCTTCCTTTAAGATACATTACCCCGTCACCATATATTTTATGTTTGATTGGTATTCCACCGGTCCAAGCGGATGAAGAATTGTTACCCCTAAAAATAGGCATCGAAGTTCTCTGTGTCACCGCTTCTTTTTCTTGGGGTTTTGCCTCGTCTTGATGTTTTTGTCCTTCAAGTTGTTCAGCACGCATTTCTTCTTGATGCCTTTGTCTTTCAAGCTCGGCAAGTCGCATCTGCTCTTGATATTTTTGTTTTTGCTCCTCAGCCAATCGCTCCTCTTCTTGAAGCTCTAAAACACGTTCTTCAAATTTTCGTCTCTTTTTAAGTAACCACATTTCAAAAGATTTGTAAAAATCTGTCGTAGTTAATTCGTTGTCTTCTAACGTAATATCGTCAAGTGTTGCTTCCTTGGGAAAAAATGCAGAATAGTTTGATGAGCGAATTTCTCTCCCACCATATTCATATCGATTTTGATCTTCAATACTTTGTTTTACACGTTCACCATCCTTCGAAATAATAATCAAATCTCTATTTTTCGAAGTATTCAATACGAAACGTTTTATGTGGCAAACGGCAGATTCATTCCATGGAGTCAAATGATCGTCAACCACAATCCATCTTAACAAAACACCAGCCTTAGCATATTGCTCTGATAAAAACGATGTTGTGTTTGCTGATGTTTGCTTCGTTCCAAACTCAATCGCAATTTTCTCTGCATTTTCAGTTTCAATGATCAGCGGTGTGTAATGATGGGCTAATATCTTAACATCAATATCGATGTGGAAGCCTTTGTGCTGTAAACTATGAAACAATTTTGTTTTAATTGTCTTGATTATCGGTAAAGTATCTTTATCATATCTGGCATAATCACAGCATTCATTGTTTAAGTGAGCAAAATATGCATCCTTCTTATCACCATGGCAATATCGAACAATAGGATTTCCACAATTAGGATCAGGGCATTTCAACTCTTTATGTCCACTTGCTTTGCGAATTTCATTTTCAAGTTGAAAATTCTCTGCAACATCTGATGCCAAAAAAAGTTTACCATTCCAAACGGCTTTCTCCAAACACGCTCACTTCTCTATTTTTTAGATCTTACTTTATTTCAGTATATCACACGCATATTGCATTGTCAATCAATCGCATCGTGCAAAACAATGAAAGAAAAATTGAAGGGTCCAAAAGCTGAACCCTTCGCATGATACCTTTTCTCTGTCAGTAAAAACCACATATAAAAAACTATCGGAAAGGAGGACGCTATGACAGACACCAAAATGCAAAACAGTTTGTTCACGGAATACGATGACATCGTCGGCATTGCGGAAATTCAGAAGATGCTTGGCATCGGGAAAAAGGCGGCACTTGACTTTGTGAAGCTGCCGCAGATCCACGGCATCAAGATCGGAAACAAATACCGTGTGCCGAAAATCCGCGTGGTCGAATATCTCTTGGACAAACAGAAAGAAAACGAATAAGTAAAGGAGGGCTATATGCCACAAGAAACACAAACCATTCAAACCATCGACATGGAAACGTTGATGGCAACCTCATTTCCGCCCTGCAAGTTTATTGTGGAAGGGCTTCTGCCCTGCGGACTCAATTTGTGGTGTGGACAATCCAAGATCGGCAAATCATGGCTGATGCTTTGGCTGTGTATTTGCGTTGCGAATGGCGAACCGCTTTGGACGTTTCCGACCAATCGGTGCGACGTTCTCTACCTCACGTTAGAGGACCCTCTGCGCCGTGTCAAGAAGCGAGCGAGTATGCTGACGGACTCTGCACCAGCCAATCTCAGAATTGCCGTCGCGGCGGACCGCATCGGCACGGGACTTGAAAAGCAACTGGAGGACGAACTGCATGAGCATCCGAAAACCAAGCTCATCGTCATCGACACCCTGCAACGTGTCCGCGGGACAAGCGGAAGCAAAATGAGTTATGAAGCCGACTATGCAGACATGACGGCACTCAAACGAATTGCCGACGAGCATGGCATCTGCCTTGTGCTCGTTCATCATCTGCGAAAGGTCAAGGACTCCAACGACAGCTTCAATGACATCTCAGGCTCGACGGGACTCATGGGTGCGGCAGACACCTCGTTCGTCATGCGAAAGAAAAAACGAGCAGAAAAGGAAGCCGTGCTTTATATCACGGGACGCGACG
>JBGVIG010000075.1:0-1388 GCA_045122995.1 Eubacteriales bacterium
CCAAGGTCAAGCGCTTTGAAGCCTTGCTCAAAAATTATGACGTAAAGTTTTATACGCTTCGCGATCTCGCTATCCATAATGAACCGCAAGAAAACGGCACAACACCCGAAGAAAACGCCGTCATCAAAGCTAAATTTTACGGAAAATATTTCGATCTTGTCATTTGCAACGATTCGGGACTTTATTTTGAAGGACTACCGATCGAAGATCCGCGCCAACCTGCTTTGAATATCCGCACACCGCAAGGCAAGCGGCTCGACGATGAAGAAATGATCGCATACTACGCCCAGCTGATCCATTCGCTCGGAGGAAAGGTCCTCGCTTATTATCTCGATGGCATCGCCGTTTACAACCATGGAAATATCCACGCTTTCACCGAGCCGCTCGAATCCGCCAAATGCAGCGCATTTTATATGGTGGAAACACCTTCCGAAAAGCGCCATCTCGGCTGGCCGCTGGATTCCCTTTCGCAAAATCGAAAAACGGGGGAATATTTCGTGGAGGTCGGCAATTTTCAATATGACACGGAGGACGAGCAAATCATTCTCGGAGAATATCGAAAACACCTCATCGACTTTTTAGCAAAAGCACTTGATCTAACCTAACAAAAAGCACTTGCAGTTTGCAAGTGCTTTTTTATCATCACATCATTCAGTTTTCGGTTTTATATCACAAAGCCCGCTCTCTTCCATGATCTTGCGCGCTTTCGGATATTTTTCAAAAAGCTCATCAAGGGTTGGTGCGATATAGGTCGCACCAAGCAAGGTATCTCGTTCGGGGTGATGATTATCCAGCGAAATCTCTTCCGTTGAATAGGTTTCGTCGATCCGATTGTGCCAAACAAATTGTTCTCCAACACGATACTGCGCAAAGACCGGATAATGCACTTTCGCGGTCACGTTTTCATAAACGTCCCACCCGGTGGAGGAGCCGTCAAGATAATAACCGCGCGACTTGCGCAGAATACGATCATTGCAAGCAAAATTGTGATGGATCATATTATATCGTTTTGTATTCGTGCGCACGCTATTTGCGCCGACAACGTAGACCGCTCCACCGTCACGCAAAAGCTGCATGTGATTGGTAATCTTATTATAGGAAATATCCGCATCACGAATATTGATCACCTCACCCAGCGCATAAGGCAAAGAAACCCACTCCCAACCGACAGAAACTGCGGAATACGCGCAACGGTCAATGGTGTTGTGCGAAAGCAAAAGTCCGTCCACACGGAATACCTGCAAAGCAGGTGCCGCAGGAAAATCATAACCGATACGAGAAACAAAATTATTTTCTATACACACGTCATAAGAGCAATTTTTCTTGTCTTTCATCGCGCGCACAGGATCCCCGATCGAAACGGCAGACATCGCAATATCGTGAAAATA
>JBGVIG010000076.1:0-1259 GCA_045122995.1 Eubacteriales bacterium
GCCATCGCCATCGCCAACACCATCAAAGCTTATGACAAAGATGCCGAGATCGCCTTTATCGCGACGAAAAAAGGCATGGAAAACCGCCTTGTCGGCGCCGCAGGTTATCCCGTTTATCACATTGAAATGAGCGGTCTGCGCCGCAGTCTTTCTCTTTCCAATCTTAAAACGGCTTACTACTATTTCACCTCGCCCATCAAAGCGAAAAAGCTGATCAAAAGCTACCGACCCGACATCGTCATCGGTACGGGCGGCTATCTCTCGTGGCCGCTTCTGCATACAGCGGCAAAAATGGGAATTCCCACCGCTGTTCATGAATCCAACGCTATCCCAGGTAAAGCCGTAAGAATGCTCGAAAAGGACGTAGATCGCATTTACACGAATTTCCCATCCACGGAAAACTACTTAAAGCACACGGAAAAGATCCTACGTGTAGGAAATCCCTTGATCGGTGAGCCGACACTCCGCAAAGATATGAGCCTTCGCGAAAAGCTCAGCATTCCCAAAAACGCGCAAAAGATCATTCTCTCCTTCGGCGGAAGCCTCGGTGCCGCACGCATCAACGAAGAGATCCTCAAATTCATGTGTGACTACACCATGGAACACCCCGAAGTTTTCCACGTTCATTCTACGGGAAAAGCAAATTACGAGGAAGTGATCTCCGTGGCAGAGCGCTACGGCATCACAAAAGCGCCCAACATCAAAATTTTCGAATACATCTACGACATGCCCCTTTGGGAAGAAGCAGCAGATCTGGTCATCTGTCGTGCAGGCGCTATGACGATCTCGGAAATGGCATTGATGAAAAAAGCGTGTATCCTCATTCCTTCCCCTAACGTCACAAACAATCATCAATATGAAAACGCAAAACGTCTTGCCGATGCAGGTGCCGCGATTCTTCTTGAGGAAAAGGATATGAGTTCGCAAAGTCTTGCCGCAAATATCGATGAGATCCTCACCTCTGTGCGCAAAAAACATGCGCTGGAAGAAGCTGTCGCGACGTTTGCAAATCCCGACGCGAAAAAAGACATTCTGGAAGATCTTCTCGCATTGATCGAAAAAAACAAGAATTCTTGACCGCCACGCGCGGTGGAAAAGGAAAAAACCATGTATCAACAAAATCCATACAGCGCCCCACCGCCGCGCAAAGCACTCACAGAACGGGCAATCCGACGAAAGCTTTTTCTCATCAGAATATTTTTCGCCATCGTCGCCGCAGTCGCTGTCGTTTGGTTTCTGATCGCATGCAGAGTTGAAGT
>JBGVIG010000077.1:0-1488 GCA_045122995.1 Eubacteriales bacterium
GTCTTCCATACAATGGGAAGCAAGTTCTTTTTTATCAATCGTATTGAGATATCTGGCGGGAATAATGACGTCCGTATCCACGTTATCCCCGTATTTAATAACTTTTCCTTCAAATTTCATGTGAAAATACTCCTTTCATCATGTCAGATCATCTACCGAAGCGATTCTGCCAAGGATTGCACTTGCCGCAGCCACCGCAGGAGAAGCAAGATAAACTTCAGAGGTGGGGTCGCCCATTCTGCCGACAAAGTTGCGATTTGTTGTCGCCACCGCTCTTTCATAAGGAGCAAGAATACCCATATGACCACCAAGACAAGGGCCACAGGTAGGTGTAGAAACCGCACAGCCTGCCTCAATAAAGATTTCGAGAAGTCCTTCTCTCATTGCACGCAGATAGATCTCCTGTGTCGCAGGAATGATGATTGCACGCACGCCTTTTGCCACTTTTCTGCCGCGCATAAGCTCTGCGGCTTCTTTGATATTTTCGTAATAACCGTTTGTGCAAGAGCCGATAACGACCTGATCAATTTTAACAGGTTCTTCGATCTCGTCCACAGTCTTTGTGTTTTCAGGAAGATGCGGGAATGCTACGGTGGGTTTGATGGTCGAAAGGTCGATTTCAATCACTTCATCATAAGGAGCATCATCGTCTGCTTTATAAACGACAGGCTTTCTATCGGAACGTTCTGCAATGTAAGCGAGCGTTTTTTCGTCCACTTCAAAAATACCATTCTTTGCACCTGCTTCGATCGCCATGTTACAAATGGTGAGTCTATCCGTAACAGAAAGTGAAGAAACACCTTCGCCCGTAAATTCCATCGAACGGTAAAGCGCGCCGTCCACGCCGATCTTGCCTATGATATGAAGGATCACATCTTTGCCCGTGACGTGAGGACGAAGCTTGCCTGTCAAAACAAATTTAATAGCGGAAGGGACCTTAAACCACGCTTTACCCGTTGCCATGCCACAAGCCATGTCACTGGAACCAACGCCCGTGGAGAATGCGCCAAGCGCACCGTAAGTACAGGTGTGGGAGTCCGCGCCGATGACGGCATCACCCGAAACCACAAGTCCTTTTTCGGGCAGGAGCGCATGTTCCACGCCCATCTGTCCCACGTCAAAGAAATTCACAACGCCCTTTTCTTCGCAGAAATCGCGGCACATTTTGCATTGAATGGCGGCTTTAATATCTTTATTCGGTGCGAAATGGTCCATGACCATCGTTACTTTTTCTTTATCATATACTTCACTGAAACCAAGTTTATTAAATTCGCGGATCGCAACGGGAGATGTAATATCGTTGCCAAGCACACGGTCAAGGCTCACCAGAATGAGCTCGCCTGCTTCGACCTTTTCAAGTCCCGCATGTGCCGCGAGAATTTTTTGTGTCATTGTCATAGACATAATCGTAAATTCCTTTCGTACGTTAATTTTCCATCATACGATTGATGGCGCTGACGAGCGCTTTGACAGAAGAATTGATGATAT
>JBGVIG010000078.1:0-2105 GCA_045122995.1 Eubacteriales bacterium
CAATGCTCCATCTCCGCCAAAAAATTGCAATGCAAAAATTAAAGCCTTGCGGCTTTCATTTTGAAAGAAAAAGAGCGCTCGTGTGAGTGCTCTTTCCTTTTATTTGATTCAAATAAAATCGTTTTCATGCTTTTTGAAAAAGTCATAATAAATGCGGACATTCTTCAGATCTGTCCATGATTTTGTTTTAACCGGTACGCTATCAAGATCATATATTTTTGCGCCCTTCATCGAAAGCATGAATGGAGAATGAGAAGAAATAATAAATTGGCAACCGTAAAAACGCGCCGAGCTTTCTAAAAATTCCGCAAGCTCTTCTTGGAGTTTGGGAGAAAGACTATTTTCAGGCTCGTCTAAAAGATAAAGCGCATTTTCACGAATTTCATGCGTAAAATAAGCAAACGCGCTCTCGCCGTTGGAGCCAGCGGAAATTTCTTTTGGCAATCGCTTTGCCGTATATGCAGACTTTGTTGAACGTTTGGCTTCATTGCGACGCTTAAATTCACCATAATCGTCCAGTCCCTTGAGTTGAAAATGTTTCTCTGTTGCTTCCTTGTATTCCTCAAAGATGATTTCTCGAAAGCGATCGATCCCCTCATTGATAGAACGAATATCAAGAAGAAAATTAAAAACATCATCACTCGCAATCAATCTGCTTTCTTTAGGAATTTTTCCCGTAAATTTGCAACATTTTAAATAGTCTTCAAAATAAGGCGTATGATTAAACGGTGCAGAACGCTCCAAACGCAATTTTTCTGCGATAATATTCAGTAGCGTTGATTTTCCCGAACCATTTCCACCGTAAAAAATCGTAATTGGTTCAAATTCGAGAAAATCCAAACGTTTTAAAGGAAAGATTTTAAAAGGATACACGTTTTTTGTATAGCATGCCATTTCCAATTGATATGGATAATTCAAAATAAACGTTTCTTCTGCGTCGGCTGACGCCAAACGAAAATCTTTCAAATATACGTTCATTGCAAAATTCCTTCAATCATATCGCATTCCTCAAAGATATCCTTTGCCAAGCGGACCGTTTTCACTTCAAACGGCACAAAAGAAATCATCTTATCCAATCCAAGCACAGAAAAAGAAAATCTGCAAACAGAATTTTTATTTTTAGGATTAAACAAACGAACAATGTATTCCCCGCTCTTTTCCGCTTTTTTGAATGCAGAAAGAACAATATCTCCCCCCTCAAGCTTCATCGGAACAGGAGCTTCTTTTTCATTTCCGTTTCCTGCAGGGAAGAAAGAAAGCACAAATGGCTTTTCATTGTAGATCTGTGCCGCAATACCATTGGAAACAGATTCTTCACCAAATGTCATTTTCAAGTTGAATATTCTCTCACCTTGATCAATATATGCAGAATAACGATCTTGAGGAAGAATTTCCGTGTCACCAATGGGGTGTGCACAATATGCAGGCGAACGCATGAGCGTAACCATAAGGCGATTTTCTTCAAGAGAAGATGCATAGATACCACTATTATAAACGTTGATAATGCCATGATCTTCCCCTTCAAGACGAACATATTTCTGATGAACATTTTCATCACCGTTTAACTTAAAAGGCTCTTCACCAAAAGCAACTTCAGCGAAAGCAGAAATATGATCCATTTTGCAAGGAATCGCAAGCTTATACATCTTTTTCTTATCCGCATTGATAATCCGTATTTCTGTTTCCAACGTAGGATTGATTTTAGAGATTTTATACCTGACAACGGCATTGGAAGATCCATAGCCAAACAAAGCTTCGACTACACTTCGCACCTCACCGTCTTCAATCAAACGGACAGAGGCAATATCACTGCGCAAACAAGCAAAACTGCTGCCATCTTTTTCATTCAAAAGACGGAAAAAATCTATTTTGTTCTTAAAGCTTCTTACACGCATGCCCCAAGGATCCTCGTCGTCCGCATACACGTTGATCGACATCGCGTTAGCAGAAAGATATTCCTTGCCTTTTACCGAGCAAAAGTCCACAAGCCCCGTATGTTTGCTGATCTTGATCTTCATATCGCCATGATCGAAGACAAAATGATCCGCATCGCTACTTGCACAAATCTCAGGTTTATGTGCAAGCTCTTCCAATCTGCAATCAAA
>JBGVIG010000079.1:0-2293 GCA_045122995.1 Eubacteriales bacterium
CGGAATCCGTGCGATCCGCGTAGATGAGTCCACGGGCTCCAATATGGCAGGTTGGTATTGTCCTCATGGTCTTTACTTGCCCGAAGAGCTTGGCGGTCTTTCTGTCAAACGCTTCTGTGAAGCGGTTCGCGCAGAGCTTGGTGGAGGCATTTGCTGGGACGGCGGTAACTACTGCTTACATAAACACGAATTTTTCAAAACCTTCGACCTTTTTGGTATCGGTAAGCCTACTCGTGTGGCATTTGCAAGCCGTGACGTGCGTGAAGATGATGCACGCATCGATCCTTCTGCGGAAATTTGCTGCTTTGCGGTTCCGTGGTTCAAGCATTTTGATAAAGAATGGATTGAAAAATATGCGGCAGCATATCGCAAGGTGGTTGAAAATTACGATCAGCTTTTGGAAAAAGACGATGATAAATCTCAAGGCGGTCGCTGGTACGGTCAAAGCAACAATGAGTAATTGACAAACCCCGTATTTTGTGCTATGATTTGTATAAATCATGGAAAGCGAGGTATAGCGAATGCCATCAAACGTGAAACAGGCGATGGGGATCACCTTTGATGATCCGAATTTTCGCTTGATCATAAGAACCGATTGCGTTTCCAATATTGATGATCCGAATCGAATTTCCAAAGCACTCCACGAGGAGATCGAGTTGAAATATTTTTATGAAGGAAGCTCTACGCTTCTTGTCGGCACGGATACCGTTGCGGCGCAGGCAGGAGATCTTGTGATCATGAACCCTTACGAGCTTCATTCCACGATCCGCTTCGGAGAAGAAAAAGGGAAATACCATCTTTTTATGCTGGATCCTGATTTTTTCTTTGGCGGCAGTGCTGGTGGCTTTGATCTCAGACGAAAGCTTTTGGGGGGAGAGATCTGCTTTTCCACGCTTGTGCGAGGAGATCCCCGTATTCCGGAGCTGATCTTTCGCGCGGTGGAGATGAAAAAGACCAAACCCCCGTATTATCAGCTTTCTTTGCGTGGAATTATGCTGGAGCTTTTTGCCATCATTTTGCGTGATTATACGAAAAAGATCGGTGAGGATGAGCTTGGAAATGAAAATATCCGATATTTTGAAACGGTGGAACCTGCTATCCAAAAGATCCGCGACGGCTATGCCGAAAAGATCTCGACAGATGATCTGGCAGTGCTTTGCCGTGTGAGCAAATGTCATTTTTGCCGTGTCTTTAAAAAAGCGACGGGACAAACGGCCATGCAGTATCTTACGGATTACCGACTCAAAATTGCAGACGTTATTTTGAAAGGCTCCAACAAAAGCGTGGCACAGGTCGCATCGTTGTGCGGCTTTGATGACGAAGGCTATTTTTGCCGTTGTTATAAAAGAAAATTCGGAGAACCACCCGGTAGAAATCGCACCGGTAAAACATAAAAATAAAATGAAAAGCGCTTATGAAAATTCATAAGCGCTTTTTTATTTATTTGTCCATAAAAGTATCGAGGAAGTAAGCGTTGGTGTTCGCAGGATAACCCTTTTCGTCAATGACGGTGATGCGAACGTAAACGTCTGTGGGATCCACAGGGAAGGAAACTTCTGTCAGTGCGACACCATTTTCCGCGAAGCGACATTTGGATTTGCGGCGTCCTGTGTTGAGGATCACGCGATCCGCATCGGAGCAGGTGACGTGGATCTCACCATCTTCATACCAAAGATCATAGATGGCAGGACCTTGCGATGCGTAGAAATTGCCGTCCAGCATTGCCTGCATGATCGTTTTATAATCCAGTTTTTCTGCCTTAATAACGGTAAAGCCGCCGAAAGAGTCCCAATCGCGGGAATCTGCAGGATAAGCATTGTGGTTATCGTCTGTAGCAACACAATAGATGCGCTTGCCGCCACGGAGCATATCGTCATAGATCTGCGGCACATAATCCTGATAACCAGCCGCGACGCAACCGTAATTGCAGATTTCCATCGCGTGCATATGGTGATAATTCATGTATTGCTCGTAATTTTCCAGTGACCACGTGGGATGATTATAAGTAACGTAGAAGCCTGCATCACGCGCACGCTTCATCATGTCATTGACACATTCGAGATTATATACGCGAACATAATCGGGTTCGTTTTCATCGTATTTCAAAAGATGACGATAAGTATCCGCACAGTATCTCGTTCTGTGGTAGCAAACCTGCTTTGCGTTTTCGGGATCGAGCGCGATAGCACAGAAGTGGCATGTCTTATCAAAACCTGCCGGTCTGCCGCGGTAGGGCTCGCTGACGTCGAGCTCATAACCGACAAGTGCCAAGAAATTTTAATCGGTCCGGTGG
>JBGVIG010000080.1:0-5186 GCA_045122995.1 Eubacteriales bacterium
ATGTTTATGACTTTCGGTGACGTCTACCGAAATTCAGACATGACGATACAAGCCCGACGAAAACTGTTCTTCGCCGCGCTGTTCTTCTGTTTTCACGTTCAAAATAAAGGTGGAAACACTCATGTCTTATGTCCTTTCTACAAATTTTTGCTCATTATAGCACAGGAAAAAGCGTTTGTCAAGAGAGAATATCACTTTTCTATACGCTTTGCATACGCACGAAACGCCGTGGGAATCGCATAGTTTTCACGGATATCCGCGCCGCTTCGCCAGAGAAAATCTCCTTCGGGCATCACGCATTCCACCGCGTACCCCGTCATATGCCATTCGATGTGCGTGAAAATATGTGTCGCCTCACCGAGCGGAGAAACAGAGATCGGCACAAGCCCCATAGCACGAAGATATTCCCTCACATCCTCCTCCGAAAGCGTTCCCTCTGTATTCGGAAACTCCCAAAGTCCTGCAAGCAAGCCTGCATTTTTTCTTTTGCGAATGGCATAAAACTCACGAGAAGACAGCAAAAACACCGTTTTTTCCTCGATTTTTCGTCCTTTTTTCGGACTTTTATAAGGCAATTCACCAATGAGTCCCTCTCGTCTTGCCGTACAAATCTCGGAAAGCGGACAAAGCAAACACTTTGCTTCTCCATTCGGAATACAAATGACCTCACCAAGCTCCATGATCGCTTCCGTAAGATTTTTTGCGTCCTCTCCTTTTGGATACACCGCACGAAGCGCATCAGCCGTTGCTTTTTTCGTGGATTGCGCCAAGATATCATCATAAGAGCCGAAAAGACGCATCAGCACACGAAGCACGTTTCCGTCCACCGCGGGCTCGCCCTCGCCAAAGGCAATGGAAGCAATGGCACCTGCCGTATAATCACCAATACCCGAAAGTTTTCGCAGCTCTGCCGCCGTGCCGGGAAGTTCACCCCCGTAATTTTCCATGATCGCAAGTGCTGCTTTTTTCAGATTTCTCGCGCGACTATAATACCCAAGCCCTTCCCAAAGCTTCATCAGCTTATCGTCGGGGCATGCGGCAAGATCTCGAACGCTCGGAAGTTCGCGCAAAAAACGCTCGTAATATGGGATCACAGCCTCGATGCGCGTTTGCTGAAGCATAACCTCCGAAAGCCAAACGTGATAGGGCGTCGGCTCCTCACGCCAAGGAAGCGCACGCCGATGCGTGCGATACCAAGCAAGAAGAAGCGGAATCATCTCTTGTAAAAGTTTATTTTTATCCATTTTTGAAGTTTCCTTTTATTTTTGTTTTCGATAGGCAAGCGGTGCCACACCCACGCTCTTTCGAAAAGCACGCGTGAAGTGGCAAGCGTCATAAAATCCAAGTTCCTCCGCGATCTCACGCACGGGAAGCTCTGTGAGTCGAAGAAGTGTTTTTGCTCTGCCGATACGGGAATTTTGCAGATATTCTGAAAAAGAAACACCCTTGACCTTGCGAAACATTTTCCCCATATAACGCTCCGTATATCCATAGCGTGCCGCAAAGACGGCAAGCGTGGGAATCTCGCTTTCCTTGTCGATTGCCGTACAGATCTCATCGGCGATGCGGATCCAAGGCCCGAAATTTTGCGATTCATCAGGCGTATCCGATGAAAAAAATTCTTCCAGAGCGCAGGCAAGATAACGGCAGGCAGCGTCTGCTCTGTTGCTGTTATAAAGAGAAACCACGCGTGTCAAAAGCGCCTCAAAAAACGAGGGAAATGCAATCGTTTTTGCCTCGATCCCAACGGGATAGACATGTTTTCCTTGCTCGTCCAAAATATCAAAATGCACGTTGATCACAAGAAGCGGACGCTCGGGATCGTGGTGCGCGGTATAGCAAATATTCGGCGCGAGCAAAATGCAAATCCCCTCGTGAACGGGAATCTCCTTTTCCTCTCCGATATGCGGCAACAGCGCGCCCTCTCCGCGAAAGACTGCCCACAGATCGTAATCGGAAAAACCGTTCTTCGCTGTCTGCCAACCCCATTCGGGCAGACAATCACAAATACCACAGGAATTGATCTTCAGCCTCATAATTCCCCCAAAACCATAGAATAATACAATTTTACAATTTTTTCGCAAAAAAATCAATGGCTTTTTCTCGTTTTTTTATTTATAATATAAATAATAACTTGCGAAAGGATCCTTCTTATGAAATGGACAAACAGACAATACGTTGATCTTATGACATATAACAATCCCGAACGCCCGATGTTTTCGGAGCTTTTCGGTCCCATCGTCGGTCTTGCTGACGAATGGCGCAAACAAGGTGCGACGGAAGACATGATCAAAATGCACGCATTCGCTTTTGATTACGTTCCCTACTACAATCTCGGCAATCTCGATTCCGTTCACCGTCCGAAAGATATCGTCCTCTCCAACACCGACACACATTACGTCGGCATCGATCATTATGGCAGACGCGTGCGTATGGATAAACGAACCTCTACCATCGCCTTGCCCGAAACATATCCCGTGGAAACGATGGACGATTGGTTGAAGATCAAGCATATGTTTGAATACGACGCCTGCCGCATTTCCGATGAGGAGATTGAAAAAGCAAAAAAACTGCAAGATGGCGGCACACTCATCAAAACAGAAATTCTCGGCGGTTTTGATATTTTGCGCGAGCTGATGGGCGAAGAAAACTGTTGTATCGCTTTTTATGAAGATCCCGAGCTTATTCTCGATATCCTCGACACGATCTCCGAAACGAATGTGCGTGTTCTCGATCAAATCACAAAGAAACTCACAATCGACCAGCTTTCTGTTCATGAAGATATGGCAGGCAAGACTGCACCCATGATCGGCCCCGGAACGGTTGAAGAATTTATCAAGCCCTATTATCTCAAATCATGGGAACTTGTCAAGGATCACGGCACAAAGCTTTTCTGTCAGGACAGCGACGGTAACATGAATCCCCTCATTGATGTTTTCATCGAATCGGGCATCAACATCTTCTATCCTTGTGAACCGATGGGCGGCATGGATATCGTGGCATTGCGTAAAAAATACGGTCACAAGATCGCATTCCGCGGCGGTATTGACAAGCACGTCATTCGCACGACCAAAGAAGCCATCGACCGCGAGCTGGAATACAAAATGCAATCTTGCATGATGGATGGCGGCATCGTTTTCGGCCTTGACCACCGAATCCCCAACGGCACGAGCCTTGAAAATTATATCCATTACATCGATCGCGCAAGAGAGATCTTGGGACTTCCCGATTTCCGCACCACAGAACCCTCTTGGGGACGTATGGCATTTTAATCCGAATAAAAAAGACAGAGATTTTGATATCTCTGTCTTTTCGTTTGATAAAAACGTTTATTTCACTTGATCTCTGTCGACGAATCCCCCGTAAGACACGATTTTTTCTCTCAACGCCTTGACATCAACACTCTTGTAATCGATATCGTCTTTAACGACCACATGAGAAGCAATCCCTGCCGCCACGCCCATCGCAACGCAGGGCGCCATAACACGGACCGGTCCAAGCACTTCTCTTTCTACGCTGACCGAGCGTCCAACGTTGATAAGGTTGTCGATGCCGCGCGGCAACAAACATCTGTAAGGAATCTGTGTATACGGAGATTTTCTCTGCACACCATGAAAAGGTTGATAACTGGGATTTTTGGGATTTGGCAAATCCCAACCATATGCCGAAAGTGCGATGCTATCTTCAAAATCTTTGGATTCAATCAGATCTTCCACCGTCAGCGTGTATTCACCAACGACGCGTCTTGTTTCTCTTATGCCGATAGAGGGCGCGATCTCTCGAATTGTCGCATTCTTAAATCCGGGAAAATATTCTCTCATCACGCGGAGAAGCTCGAAATTTTCTTTTCTGCCGCTGATCACACCATCAGTCAACGATGTAGCATCGGTGCCATCAATGCCGACCTGTCTGATGGTGTTGATCATGAAAACATGTTTTTGCGTTAACATGACCGAAATAAAAATTTCATAAGGAAATTTCCACACGCCGCTCTCTTTCAGCGGTTTGATCAAAGCACGAAAACGCTCGTCTTTTACGGTTCTCATGTATTCGGTCAACTCCTCGTGATCCACATTTTCAACGTGCATCTCCAGCGACGCCGCCGCCATTTCACCGTTTTCGTCGCCCTTTGCAAAGTCGCAGCCGGCAAGGGTGCAAACGTCGGCATCACCCGTTGCATCAACAAACGTTTTACCGTGGATAACAGAAAGACCGCTCTTGTTGTGGACAACAACACCTGATATCTTTGTTCCGTTTTTGATAACATCGATCACGTTCGTGCCATACAATATCTTGACACCAACTTCACAAAGCATTTCTTCCAGCAGAAGTTTCATCTTCTCCTTATCAAAAATAAGCCCCACGCCCAGTCCCGCATACCAGCCGTATGGGTGAAACGAAAGATCAATATCATCAACGTCGACACCGCCGCCCATTTCAAGTATTCTGTCTTCAACCAGATCAAAAACGTCACCGATACAAGTATCGTATGTATACGTGGGTATCTTAACGTTTCTCGAACCAAGCAAATGATTAACAAGGCATTGTGTTCCGACACCGCCAAGGCAGAAATTACGCTCGACCAAAATCACATCGGCGCCTTCTCTTGCTGCAGCATATGCCGCAGCGAAGCCCGAAAAACCTCCGCCGCAAACGACCACGTCGTGATGTTCGGTTTTTTCGATATTTTTGCTGTACAAATAAGACATTTGTGCGCATCTCCTTTTCATAAAACGTATTCAAAGGTATCCTGTATTTATAATACTATACTTTATTCAAAAATAAAAGAATAAAGCTTAGCATCTTTCATCGTAAATCGGATCTGCACTTTTTTACCAAGAAGATCAGCAAGCGGCTTTTCAAATTCCACTGGACGATCAACGCTGTCACCAAACATCGTATAGCTCGTATACCCTTCGAGCGCCTCACCGTTTTCATCAAGAAGCGAAACCGTGATACCGCCAAGCGCAGACGTCGCAAAATTCAATTTCATCATATCACCGTCCACGGTGACGGGTTTTGTTACGACTTCGCCGCCACGATAAGGTGCACTCCAAGAGAAAAATCCGTCAAGGCGCATCGTAAAACGGCGGAAATTCACATTTTTGATGCGATAATTTTCACCGGCGAAGAAAGAGATCTCCTTCGGTGCCTGATCTTCCTCTGCCTCCGTTTCGATAAGTCCG
>JBGVIG010000081.1:0-2174 GCA_045122995.1 Eubacteriales bacterium
TGATCAAGAAAAATACTTGCGCGGTATTTGCGAACATGATAAAACCCAAAAACGAACGCGGTATGCTTACACCACAGAATCAGGCGCAGTTTACACCAACGATGCTAAAAGCATTGCCCTGCGTCTGGGAGAAAAATATGATCATCAAAAGAAAATCGCCATGTATAAAAACGAATCTTTGATCATAGATCATTCGCACGCGCCCTTACCCACGGTAAGTGATGTCGGCATTGCCAATTGTCTTTTGGCATGGCGCATGGGAGATTCCTTTCATGCCGATGCCAAACGATTTTTCTTTTTCCTTTGCACAGGAAAAACAGAATATGTTTTTCAAATATTCCCCGAAAAAACTAATATCTATTGCGGTGCTTCCTATAACCGTGTCTTTGAGCTTGGTATATGTGGAGATAATCAGTTTTTCAGAATCCGTAATCTTGAGGATAATCAAAAACCATATTGTACATTCTTCTGTGATTTCTCCTGTCAACCACCAAAAACAAAAATTCCCACAGAACAATGTGAGCTTCAAAAATGCATCACCACAGAAAACGGTTTTCTCTGGTGTCTGAAGCGTTATACTGATGATATGATCGTTTTACAAGGCTGCGGTGATGATGAATATATTTATAACCGAAAGGCGAAACACACCGAGCGTTTTTGCCTCTGAAGATACCCTATTGACAAATTTTTTGAATTATGCTATGATAAAATTGTTAGATAAACAAAAAAATTCAACACAGAAAAGGAGAATTTTATCTATGAGCAAATACGCAGGAACACAGACCGAAAAAAATTTGGAAGCCGCTTTCGCGGGTGAATCGCAAGCAAGAAATAAGTATACTTATTTTGCTTCCGTAGCGAAAAAAGAAGGCTACGAACAGATCTCCGCACTCTTCCTCAAAACCGCTGAAAACGAAAAAGAACACGCAAAAATGTGGTTCAAGGAACTGAATGGCATCGGTGATACTGCCGCAAACCTTGCAGCAGCCGCTGACGGTGAAAACTATGAATGGACCGATATGTACGAAGGCTTTGCCAAAACTGCGGAAGAAGAAGGCTTCCCCGTACTTGCTGCAAAATTCCGCCTTGTTGCCGCTATCGAAAAGCACCATGAAGAACGCTATCGCGCACTTCTCAAAAACGTGGAAACAGCCGCTGTTTTTGAAAAGAGCGAAGTGAAGGTTTGGGAATGCCGCAACTGTGGTCACCTCATCGTTGGCACAAAAGCCCCCGAAATCTGCCCCACCTGCGCACACCCCAAGAGCTATTTCGAAGTTCACGCAGAAAATTATTGATAATATGTAAAAGAGATGCCCGAGGGCATCTCTTTTTTATTCTGCTTTCTCCATTAGCGCCAAGCGTTTACCATATTCCGCAAGCGCTTTCGTTTGAAACTCTTCCCGATGTGCCGCGATATATGCCATCGCCTCGCGGCTTCCGTTGTCGCGCGCCGCTTCCAGTAGAAGCTTTTCACCCATATCATGACGAATCTCCGTGCCACCCTCATGCATCGATGGCATCGCATAGCCTTCCAGATAAGCTTGCGCCAAAAGAAATTTGGCATCCCCAAGGAATCTCCCCGTATACGCTTCATCTTGTGCGGCAGCAAGAGAGAGCATTCTTGTCGCGTCCGTTTCGGAAACTGTTACAAAATAAGCAGGATCGCGAGAAAATTCTGTCACATCACCAGTGAGAAGAAATGTGGGCGGCTCATAAACAGCTTTATGGTACGGCAAAAGCGTCACAGCAAAGACAGAAGGAATATTCATATATCCCGAAAGATAAACACCGACCAAATACATTTGTGCCTCAATGCACCCCAATTCCGCACTTTTTTCCATAAATGCCAAAGCACGATACGGAGATTTTTCCACGCCAAGTCCGAAATAATGAAAGATCGCCAGATTATATGCCGCTTCGCCTTCGTCATCATCTTGACAAGAGATATAATATTCATAAGCATTCTTATAATTTTGAGAAACACCGATGCCAAATTCATACATATAACCAACAAAAAATGCTGATCGCACATCATCAAAGGTATCTGCACCCATCAAAAAATGACAAAATGCCGCCGTATAATGTCCGTCTAAAAATAAAACCACGCCGTCCCCACGATCATATTGATATTCCCTTTTCATATTTCTTACCTCCGCATAAAGAATTGGAGTTAT
>JBGVIG010000082.1:0-3967 GCA_045122995.1 Eubacteriales bacterium
GAGAATATAGGGAACGTTAGAACTGTTCAGAAAAATTATTCGCGTATCAGCATTTGGCACATCAATATACCCATAAAGCTCTTTTTCACCGGCAGGGTGATAATTTTCAAAATCATTGGCTAATGTAAAAAGAATATCGTGCTGAATGTCATCGGGTACTTCAAACCCTGTGCGGCAGATATGCGTATCTTCGATTGCGCCGTGAATGGAATTATCATCATGATTACCTTGTACACAAATAACGGGCATATGCGCATTTTTCAAAAGCGAAGCGAGCTCCTCCATCATGCTGATGTGCTCCTCACGGGAATTGGGATAGTTGCCCACATTATCACCACCGAGGCAAAGAAAATCAATAGATTCTGTTTCATGTAATATGTTCAGCACATGAATGAGATTCGAAACAGAGGTGCGC
This sequence comes from Eubacteriales bacterium, assembly GCA_045122995.1. GTDB lineage: Bacteria > Bacillota > Clostridia > Oscillospirales > CAG-272 > QALR01. The sequence continues at coordinate 416 of JBGVIG010000082.1, forward strand.
ATTTCGGAAATGGATTTGTAATGAAGATCTGTCAGAAAAGCGAAACGCAGATCCGTTGCTTTTTTCACGGGCAAACTGTTTTTCACGCGAGCCGTTTCTGCCACGGCGTAATCGGTAAGAGGGAGAAGTTCCATAGTAAAGCTCCTTTTCAAAAAATTCCGCAAAAGCTGAAGCTTTTGCGGAAAATCATTCAAAAAATTTATTAAAGAATGCGGATCGCGTAAGAGAAGACGAATTTTTCACCTGCTTCAAGGCTCTTGATATAAGGTTTTTCTTCGATTTTACCAGACACATTAATATTATCGCAAATGCCGCACCAAGGCTCAATGCAAACAAAGGGTGCGCGAGGTTTTGCCCAAAGACCGAGGAATTCTGCGCCGCCGAACGTCATTTCCAAAAGGGGCGTGCCGTCTTTTTTGATGATCCTTGCGGAATTGCTCTTCAGATTCCGGAAGAAGAGCGCGTCGTTATCGAAGATGTTTTCGGTGGTGACAAGGCGATTGCCGTGTTCGATGAGAGCAACGTCCTCTTTGATGTAAAGACCTGCGTCATCGAGAAGCAAGGGTGCCAAACGTTCGTAATGGGAAAATTCGATGATATCACCGATGTCAATGTTGAAAGCCGGGTGTGCGCCGAGGGAGAAATACATCGTTTTTTCGCCCATGTTGCAAACGGTATTGCTGACGATCAGAGTTTTGCCGTCCAAGCGGTATTCAACGTAAAGCTCAAAATCAAAGGGGTAGCCGCGCTTGGTTTCTTCGCTGGATTTCAGCGAAAAAGAAGCGTATTCTTGTTCTGCGGAAACCACGGAGAAAGGACTTTTTCTTGCAAAGCCGTGTTTGGGCAGGGAATATGTAGCACCTTCATAAATAAATCTGTCGGAAGAAAGTCTGCCGACGATGGGGAAAAGAATGGGCGATTGTCCGCTCCAGACCGCAGGGTTGCCTTGCCAGAGATATTCGGTTTCTGTTTCGATGTTTTTGATGCTTGAAAGTTCTGCGCCGAAAGGATTGACGGATATGCTCAGGACATCGTTTTTTAAGGTAATCATACTTGATCCTTCCTATGCGGTTTTTCGAAAAATCCGCCTTTTGTTTTTCGTAGTTCGTCTTACACTATATATCATACTCCTTTTTTTCAAATTTGTCAAGGTTAGTTGATAAAGGACTTGACAAAAAGGTGTAAAAGGTGTAGAATTATATAGTAAAAAATGAAAGCGATGACATGGAAGCCCATGTGAAAGCCCACCGCAGAGAGAAACGCCCCCGGCTGAAAGCGTTTTGTCGGTTTTTGCAAAGAAGGGATACCGCCATGTGGTAGCACGTAGGAAATGGCGTGTCGGGTTCCGCCCGTTATTGCGGCAGATGAGTGAAACTTTGAGTGGAACCGTGCTTTGCACCTCAAACCGATTTTGGGCGGCTTGGGGATTTTTTATATTTAAATGAAAAAATATAATGTTCCGCAATCAGCGGAAGAAAGGAATACCATATGAAAATTATCAACGTTGACGGACAGATCGTGGAAACCACGTTTGAAGAAGAACTTGGCAGAAATGCCCTCCGTCACACTGCGTCCCATATTTTGGCGCAGGCTGTGAAGCGTCTTTATCCCGAAACAAAACTTGCGATCGGTCCTTCCATCAAGGACGGCTTTTACTATGACTTTGACCGTGACGGCGGATTTACCGAGGACGACCTCGCTGCCATCGAAGCGGAAATGAAAAAGATCATCAAAGAAAATATCAAAATGGAACGCTATACACTTCCCAGAGAAGAAGCAATCAAATTTATGGAAGAAAAGGGTGAGCCCTACAAAGTTGAGCTTATCAACGATCTTCCTGAAGATGCTGAACTCAGCTTCTTCAAGCAGGGCGATTTCACCGACCTCTGCGCAGGCCCTCACGTCACCTATACTTCCGCTGTGAAAGCAGTAAAGCTCACTTCCGTTGCAGGTGCATACTGGAGAGGTAACGAGAAAAACAAAATGCTCGTTCGTATCTATGGTACTGCTTTTGCGAAAAAGGATGAGCTTGAACAGTATCTTGCAAGAATTGAAGAAGCAAAGAAGCGCGACCATAGAAAGCTCGGTAAAGAACTTGGTCTTTTCACCATTATGGACGAAGGTCCCGGTTTCCCGTTCTTCCTTCCCAAGGGCATGATCCTCAAGAATACACTTATCGACTACTGGAGAGAAATCCACACCAGAGAAGGCTATATGGAAGTATCCACTCCTATCATGCTTAACCAGCAGCTTTGGGAAACCTCCGGTCACTGGGCGCATTACAAAGATAATATCTACACCACCACAATCGACGAAGAAACATTCTGTTTGAAACCCATGAACTGCCCCGGCGGTATGCTCGTTTATAAGATGGAACCCCGTTCTTACCGCGATCTTCCTATGAAGATAGGTGAACTCGGTCTTGTTCACAGACATGAAAAATCCGGTGCGCTCCACGGCCTTATGCGTGTGCGTTGCTTCACACAGGACGATGCTCATATTTATATGACACAGGAACAGATCCCCGAACAGGTCAAGGGTGTTGTTCGTCTGATTGACGAAGTATACAGCCTTCTCGGCTTCAAATATCACGTTGAACTTTCCACCATGCCCGAAGATCACCTTGGTGCGATCGAAGATTGGGAGCTTGCGACAAACGGCTTGAAGACAGCTCTTGACGATCTCGGTCTTCCTTACGTGATCAACGAAGGCGACGGTGCTTTCTACGGTCCGAAGATTGACTTCCATCTTGAAGACTCCATCGGCAGAACATGGCAGTGCGGTACGATCCAGCTCGACTTCCAGCTTCCCATGCGCTTTGAAGCAGAATACACCGCAGCAGATGGTCAGAAGCATCGTCCGATCATGATTCACCGTGTTGTATTCGGTTCTATCGAACGCTTCATCGGTGTGCTCACAGAGCATTTCGCAGGCAAATTCCCGATGTGGCTTGCTCCTGTTCAGGCAAAAGTTATTACCATCACCGACCGTTCCAACGAATATGCGGCAAAGGTTACCGAAGCGCTCAAAGCGAAGAAAATCCGTGCAGAACTTGACGCTCGTGCAGAAAGCGCGAACTATAAGATCCGTGCGGCACAGCTCGAAAAGGTGCCTTATATGCTCGTGATCGGTGATAAGGAAATCGAAAACGGCACCGTATCTGTTCGTACCAGAGATGGTAAGAACCTCGGCGCGATCGCTCTTGACGACTTTATCGCAAAAGCTTGTGATGAAATCGCAACCAAAGCTTCTAACGTATGAGCGATAAACCGTTTGGATTCGGCGCTAAATTTTACAATATGACGATGGTCAAGAACGGGAACCGTGTTCTCGTTCTTGATCGCACCAAATGCGATTGGCCCGGACTTACGTTTCCCGGTGGCAAGGTGGAAAAGGGCGAAAGCTTTGCGGAATCTGCCGTTCGAGAGATTTATGAGGAAACGGGGCTTACTATTCAGCTTAAGGATTTGGTCCCGTGTGGTGTCGTTCATTGGGCCCACCGCGAAAGTGGCGTTCGTTATATTGAATTTCTCTACAAAACCGAGTGGTTTT
>JBGVIG010000083.1:0-3264 GCA_045122995.1 Eubacteriales bacterium
ACGTTTATGTGATCTTGTCGAGAACACGCGCAAAACTAAAAGCGCTTTTGGAAAAGGAGGGGGTCCTTTCATGAATGAATTTGATCTGCTTTCTTTGATCGGTGAAGTCGATGAACGGTATTTGGAGGAAAGTGAACGATATTCCGAAAGACCGCGCATCATCAAAAAATGGGCAGTTTCAGCGGCATCCTTGCTCCTTTTGACAAGTCTTGTTTTGATTCCCGTGAAAAACGGGGCGCTGGGATGTGCTTCAGCAGATCCGGCGCAAAACCTATATACGGTTTCGTTTGATGCTGAGCAAGAGTTCCTTTATGAGGTGGGCAGAAATTCACTTTTTTGGAATCTTTCTTTTGATGAAGATTTTGCAGATCGAAAAATGTTTTGCGAATATCGCGGCGGTGCGCTTGCGAGAAATGTTTATCGGTATACCCCCGTTGGTGAAGAAAGCGTGATCATGATCACGGAACACATCGGCGCGTCGCATCATTATATTGCCTCTGACCGCATAGAAACGATGGAGATTTGCGGCGTGCAGGTTACGTTATATTATTTTTTCGAGGATACGAATGAAAAATATAGTGTAAGTGCCGTGTTTAAAGCAGACGGAAACTTATATTTCGTGTCGATCAGCGAAATTACAGAGAATTCTTTGCTCATAAAAACGGTGGAAGACCTTTTGATGGCGGAATGAAAGGAGATTTTTATGAAAAAGATTTTCATTATATTATTGATACTTCTTTTCGGTGCAGCAATTTTGCTGATGTGTTTGCCGCGTGGTGTGAAAATGCACTTTGCGTCGGCACCCGAAGAGGCGATCGAATATTATATCGCGTATGCATCGTATTTTAGTCTTGTTCCGTACGGTTATGGTAATTTTTCACCGCTTTTAACAGCAGTTATGACAGTTGTTGCGGCGATGCTCTCGATACTTGCTATCTTAAAGAATGCAAAAAAGCTTTTGCATGCGGTTGCTGTTTTATTGGTGATAACCGTGGTGCTTTCTTTAGTGGGATTCCTATTTGATAGCTATACCATCATAGGTGGTTTGGTCACGGCAACTTTGATCTGTACTTTAGCGGTTGTGGAAGCTTTTTCAAAAATTATAGGAGGGGAAAAGAATGAAACGAAATAAACTTTGTATATGGCTTTTGCTGACGGCGGTGTTCTTTTCGCTTTTTGCTTTTCCGATCCATGCGGATATAGGACCAAAGCCTTCTGTTCGTGTGAATATCACGGGACTTGAGGGCAGACTTTATTACATCACTCTTCTCTCCGAGCATTCATCCACAGGGCCTGCTTCCGCTTATGACGGTAAAAACGCCCACTACGAAGAGGGCGACGACGGCTATGACGTTTGGAAAAAATTTGTGGAATATGAAGATGCAGACGATTTTTATTTTCTTCAGCAATTTAAAAAATGCATAGAGAATGAGGAGTACGTTTGGGGTTATTATCCGCCGCATACCTTCAAGATCCTTTTTTATTTCCCCGAAAGTGAAAGCTTCTTGGTGTCGGATATTCACGAAAGATACGCATTTGATTCTTATTTTGCGGCATCGGTTGCAGGGGATTCGGTTTCCGTTTCGAAAGCTTACGACTATACGCTTGAGATCGTTTCGCTTCTTGCGCGCATTGTGTTAACGATCCTTTTGGAAATGGCGTTGGCGCTTCTTTTTGGTTACCGTGGGAAAAAAGCACTTGGTTTTCTTATGGGCGTTAATCTTATCACGCAGATCATTTTGAACGTGATCTTAAATGTTGTGAATTTTCAGTCTGGTCAATGGGCGTTTGTGGCGTATTATATTTTCTTGGAGCTTATCATTTTCGTGCTGGAGGCTTTGGCATATGCTTTGATGATGCCAAAGCTTTTGAAAGGCGAGAAGCGCACCAAAGCCATTGTGTATGCGCTATTGGCAAACGGTGTTTCTTTTGCTACAGGCATGGGCATTGCTAGATTGATTCCCGGAATATTTTGAATAAAAACACCGCAGATTTTTCTGCGGTGTTTTTGTGTTTATTGATGCAAGCCTTTTTTTCTCAAAAGATCTAGGATCACGTCGGGATTGTTGCAGGTGATAAGTTCTGCACCGTGGTCAACGGCGATATCCACGGTTCGCTCGTCACAGACGGAAGCGCCTGCCCACGTGCGAACACCGAGGCTTTTCAGAGATTCAAAATCTGCTTTTGCGGACATTCCTGCGTCTGGGCCGAACATGCAAGCACAGTATGCGTAAGAATAGGGATCGATCTCACATATGCCGAGATGCTTTTGAGGGAAGAAAACGTGCTGTTTATAGCGACCACCGTATTTTGTGAAAACGTATTCATTGAGCTTTCCGCTAAAGGAATTGATGACACAGCGATCGGTGTAGCCGTATTCTTCAAGGATTTCCAAAATGCGGTCGCAAACGGAAAATGCGATCGCTTCATATCCTTCGGTGGGATATTCCTTGAGCTCAATATCAAGCGTCATGGTGGGATGATCTTTTACGAGTTCCATGAGTTCACGTAGCGTAGGAATTTTAGCGCCTGCGAATTTTTCATCTTTTTTGATGCCGGCATCAAGCGTTTTAAGCTCGGCGAGTGTCATATCGCGAACCTTTCCTTCGCCGTTTGTGGTGCGATTGACGGTTTCGTCATGAATGAGAACGAGCTCGCCGTCTTTTGTGATGCGCACGTCAGTTTCGATCTGATCGACACCCATTTCGATTGCCGCGCGGAATGCTTCCATCGTGTTTTCGGGGTAGGCGGTCGATGCACCTCTGTGTGCGGCGACATATATGTTTTTTTCGTTTTGTGTCCAGTAGTTCATAGCAAATTCCTTTCAAAAGCAGAGTTTTATGCACCCATCAGCGCTGGGATCAGACGGGAAGCCAAAGCAAAGTATACGATGAGCGCCAGCGCGTCCACGATCGTTGTGATGAACGGATTGGCGACAACGGCAGGATCCAGCTTCACAGCTTTTACAATGAGAGGCAACAGACAGCCGACAAGCTTTGCCAGCAAAACGATGAAAAAGAGTGTCGCCGCGATCACGAGTGCGATGCGTACACCGCCTACTTCACGGAAAAGACCGTCCAGATACATCACTTTGAGAAAAGCGATCGGCATCAGCGTAATGCCGCAAAGCGCGGAAACACGGAGCTCTTTCCAAATAACACGGAACGCATCACGGAGATGGATCTCGTCAAGAGAAAGTCCGCGGATCACCGTGACGGAAGCTTGACTGCCTGCATTACCGCCCGTGCCCATCAGCATGGGGAT
>JBGVIG010000084.1:0-2120 GCA_045122995.1 Eubacteriales bacterium
ATCTTCCACTTGTATCGATAACGATTTCACATTGATTTTTAATGTCAAACGCATCAAAATATCGTTCTTCCATCGGAATCCAGCGTGTGCGAAACATTTCTGCTTTTTCCCTTCCGTTACGAACGAAAATGCGGCGCATCTGTTCTTTAGAGTCCATAGACACGAAAATGTGAAGATCAAAATAGGAAAACAGCGACGGGTGGCAAGAATAGGAGCCTTCGACGATGTTCAGCTTTTTTGGCATGACCGTGATCGGCGTGCCAAGCCTTGCGCTTCCACAATCGTAAGGACGATAAGCGAAAGAAATCCCTTTTGTTAAAGGTAACAAGACCTCTTTTTCAAAGCGTTCTCTGTCAACGTTTCCACCGGCTTCAGCAAGACGCGCCGCCGTTCTTTGTTCGGGACGGAGAAAAAAATCGTCCATGTGAAAAACGTTGCAATCCATATTTTCGGCAAGCTTGGTAGCAAGCGTAGTCTTACCCGAGGCGCATCTGCCGTCAATCGCAATCAAAGCAGTATCTTTTTTCTCCAAAATAAAGGAAATTTTCTCGATAATTCCTTGGAATTTCAAGTCATTCATGAACGTGAACCTCCGTCTTCGCTTCTTTGCGGAAAGGCACGAGATTTGTTCGATCCAGTGCAAGCATGATCACAGGAATCAAGATCAGCTGAATGATAATACCAGGGATCGCGGTGAGGATCGCCCCCGAAAGAAACATGGAAAAAGTGAATCCGTTTTTTCCACCCCCCAAAAGCACCATCTGTACGATTCCCCAGACAAGGCGCCCTCCGATCATAGAAAGAAGCATCGAACGGTAAAGCGAACGTATGCATTGCCATTTCGCACGGTTGTAGAAAAAACCGATCAAAAATCCGTACGCCGCAAGTTCAAAAGCCATCGCGATCGCGTTGGGATAAAAAAGCGGTTGAGAAAAAATAAGCGAACGCATCAGCGGCAAAACGAACCCAATCATAAGTCCGTATTGCGAACCACAGATCAAGCCGCAAAGCAAAACGGGAATGTGCATTGGCAAAAGCATTTTCCCGATCTGTGGGATCTGCCCTGTCAAAAACGGCAAAACAAATCCAAGCGAAAGAAAGAGCGCCGCCAATACAAGTTTTTGAATCTTTTTTGATTTCATTGAGCTTGCCCCCAAAAAGACTTTTTTCATATTTTATCATATTAAAAAAGATTTGTAAAGCAATATTTCATAGACAAAAATATTTTTAAAAACCACCAATAAAGCAGAAATGATAAAACGAATTTGTTTTTACAACATCTTTTTCAGTATTTTTTCAGCCAAAAGTATTATAATTTAAGAAACATTAATAAAAAAGGGATTGACATCATGAATTTTAAGCACGTTTTTTTCTATAAGCTCTTGCGACTTCCCGTTAAGCTTTTTCTTTTTCTGAAATTCGGATATCGCTCAAAAACCGCAAAAAATCTCCCCGAAAATTATATCGTTCTTTCCAATCACGTCACCGACTACGATCCGCTTTTTGTCGGTGTCAGTTTCCCTCGCCAGATGTATATCGTTGCAAGCGAACATATCGCGCGTTGGAAAGTTGCTTTTAAGTTACTGAATTTCGGCTTTGCCCCCATCATTCGTCCCAAGGGTGCCATCGCTGCCTCTACCGTTAAAAATATTTTGTTGAAAGTTCGCAAAGGCAATAACGTTTGCATCTTTGCCGAAGGTGCCAGATCATGGGACGGCATTACGGGCCCCATTCTTCCCGCGACGGGTCAAATGATCAAGTTTGCCAAATGCGGTCTTGTTACTTATAAGATCACTGGCGGCTATTTTGTCAGCCCGAACTGGAGCCAGAAAAATATGCGCCGCGGTCCGATCTCCGGCGCTCCCGTTGGCGTTTACACCAAAGAAGACATTGAAAAAATGACCATTGATGAGCTCAACGCTATCATCAATCGCGATCTTTTCGAAGACGCTTATGCCCGTCAGCTTGAAGCGCCCAAAAAATATAAGGGCAAAGATTTAGCGAAGCATATGGAAAATCTTCTCTTTTATTGTCCCAAGTGCGGAAAAATGGAAACCATCACATCGGAAAAAGACAATGTTTCCTGCACCGCTTGCGGCTTCTCCTTCAAATATAACGAA
>JBGVIG010000085.1:0-2595 GCA_045122995.1 Eubacteriales bacterium
GCGGAAGAGCGGTGACAAAATTGCCAGTGCAAACGCACCGATACAAACAGCCGGCGTATAAATCTTCGCAAACTTTGAAATAAACGCTTCGCTGCGTGATTTTCTGGAGCTTGCATTTTCAACAAGATCCAAAATTTTAGAAACGGTCGATTCCCCGAAAGCTTTTGTCGTGCGGATCTTCAAAACGCCTGTCATATTCACAGTGCCGCTCATGATCACGTCACCCGGTTTTACTGCGCGCGGTAAGCTTTCACCAGTCAGTGCAGCCGTATTGATATCGGAAGCGCCCTCGATGATCACACCGTCGATCGGCACCTTTTCTCCCGATTGGACGATGATCAAAGAACCGATCTCCACCTCGTCGGGATCGATCTGCAAAAGCTTGCCATCTTGTTCAATATTGGCATAATCAGGACGAATATCCATGAGCTGGCTGATGTTTTTTCTGCTTTTCCCGATGGCATAGCTTTGAAAAAACTCACCAACTTGATAAAACAGCATGACGGCGACGGCTTCCGCATAGTCGCCCTTCCCCATGATCGCAATGATGATCGCACCTATGGTGGCGATCGCCATCAAAAAATTCTCGTCAAAAAGTTGTCTGTTCCAGATACCGCGTACCGCATCTAACAAAATGTCGTATCCAATAATCAAGTACGGAATCATATACAAGGCAAAGCGCCAATAGCCTTTTATCGGCAAAAAGAACAAAAGGAGCATCAGCATCGCCGCGATCAAGATCCGCGCGAGCATCTTTTTTTGTTTTTTCGTCATAAAGCCTCCAAAATCAAAAATAGATTTCGCAATCTCTTTCCACTTTTCTGCAAGCTTTCAGAACTGCTTTCATCACGACGGTAACGTCCGCACCGTCTTCAAATTCCACCGTCATTTTTTGTGTCATGAAATTCACGGTCGCACTAAGAACACCTGCCGTTTTTTTCGTTGCGTCCTCCATCTTGTTGGCGCAGTTCGCACAATCCACTTCAATCTTATAAATTTTTTTCATTATGTGTTCCCCTATCCGCATCATCGTTAAACAATTAAGCAATCGTTTAATTGTATTGTACTATACCTTTCGGATTTTGTCAATAGATCTCTTAGATTTTGTAAATTATCTTGATTTCTTCTTTCCTTCCGATAAATCCTGTGGTATAATAAAAGAACCACCAAACGGAAAGAAGGTCTTCTTCATGGAAAACAAACAATTGCCGCACGATCACGGTCAAAAGATCGAAAATGTTACGGAAAAGCTGCCGAATATTGATGACTTTGGCATTGTCGCGGAAATTTTCCGTCAACTCGGCGATCCCAGCCGTTTGCGCATTTTTTGGATTCTCTGCCATTGCGAAGAATGCGTGATGAACCTTTCCGCGATGATGAATATGTCAAGTCCCGCAGTTTCCCATCATTTGAAACAGCTCAAAACCGCAGGACTTATCACAAGCCGCCGCGAGGGGAAAGAAGTTTATTACAAAACCGCTGATACCGAAGAAGTGCACACGTTACATGATATGATCGAAGCGCTGCTTTCTATCGCTTGCCCAATCATATAAATCCCAAAAACGCAGGTCTTTCACCTGCGTTTTTATGCGTCCAAGGAGAGCACGGAAAGTCGGGAATTTTTTCTCGCCATCTGTTATGATAATGACATAGACAGAACAACAGGAGAAAACAAATGGACTGGATCACAGGAATACAAAACGCGATCAACTATATCGAAGAACATCTCACCGAGGAGCTTGACTACGAAATCATAGCCAAGAAAAGCTTTTCTTCGCGCTATCATTTTCAGCGGATATTCGGCATGCTTTGCGGCTATACGGTCGGCGAATATATCCGCAGCAGGAGATTATCGCTGGCAGGCGCAGAGCTTCGTCAAGGCAAGATCAAAGTGATCGATGCAGCGTTGAAATACGGCTACGAAAGCCCTGATAGCTTCGCAAAGGCATTTCTAAAATTCCACGGCATATCTCCTTCGGCAGCGCGCGAACCGAATGCGATGCTCCACAGTTTTTCCCGTCTGTCTATCAAAATTTCTTTGGAAGGCGGAAACAATATGAATTACAAGATTTATGAAATGCCCAAAACCGAGTTTATCGGTTACAAAAAACATTTTACGGGAGTTCCCGGTGACCGTTTGGATCAGGAGGGTAAGCTGTACCTGACAACAAGACCGAAGCAGTATGTCCTTTCGGGATTGATGAACGATCCTGACATACATTACCAGGTCGTCACAAACATAGATGACGAAGGCTTTGACTTTTACATCGCCGAACCGATCAATAGTGAGATGCGTTGCCGCGATAGTCTCGATGAAATTCTTTCACAAGGGATATCCGACTGGTTTGAAAAATTCACCGTGGAAAAGCAAACTTTCGTTGTTTTTGAAACTTCACGTTCGCAATTTCCCACAATTGAGTTTTTGAATCTGAGAAAACAGATCATTTCCGAGTGGCTTCCCTCTTCTGAATACATGCTTGCGGAAGCGCCTGAAATCGTTGTCGGCCATTGGCTAAGAAAACCGCAAAATAAAGAACGCTACTACGAAGTTTGGCTTCCGATCGAAAAAAGATAAAGAGATATCCGCCTGCGGGC